>JAQBWJ010000017.1 GCA_027625215.1 Candidatus Poribacteria bacterium | reverse complement strand
TCAGAATGACACGGTTAGTACCTCTGTGAAAGATGCAACAATTAGTGCGTGTCAGCACTCAGAATGACAGGTGGTGTGTAAGGAGGGTGTCGGATGGATGCGAGGGAGCGGTATCTGTGGGACTTGCAGGGGCACCTCGTCGTGCGGAACGTCCTGTCGACGGATGAGATCGCCGAAGTGAACGAGGCGCTCGACTACGCGAAGCAGAACGTCCGCGAGGGCAGAGGCGCCGGAGCGCGGGGGTCGGAAGCGTTGGCGGGGACGGGCGCGCGCTGGTACGGCGGCGAAAACCTGTTGAACCTTCAGCAGCCCTACTGCCACCCCTTCCGCCGACTGCTGGCGCATCCGCAGATCGTGTCGCGGCTGAACGTCATGTGCGGCAAAGGGTTTCGGCTCGATCACGGACCTCAGTTCAACAACGCCGTCAAAGGCACGGAAGGGCTCACCCTGCACGGCGCGGGCGAACCGCACGGCGAACACGTCGCATACACCCACCAAAACGGGCGGATGTATGTCGCGGGGGTCACGGTGACGTGGAACTTGACGGACTGTCCCGGCGGAAAGGGCGGGTTCGCCGCGGTGCCGGGCAGCCACAAGTCGAAGTATCGGATGCCCGACGGCGTGCGGTTGGCGAACGACCATCGCGGCTCCGTCGCCAACCCGGATATCCGCGCGGGCGACGTGCTGTTCTTCATGGACGGCGCGCAGACGCACGGCACGCTCCCTTGGACGAACGACTGGGAACGCCGCTCCGTGCTGTTCAAGTACGCCTCTCGCACCGCCGTCCGACAAGGTCCTTCGCGGAACTTGTGCGCGCCGGAGACGTTCTGGGGCGATCCGACCGTCACCGACATGACGCCGGAGGAACGCGCCGTCATGTTCGGACCCTGCAACGCGCCGGGTCGGGACGACCTGTACCTGACCGTCGAAGAAGGCGGCAAGGTGCGGCTCGAAAAGCCTGAAAGCGCGGCGGGATATCAGGAGTAGGGAGGTTTTGGCGAATGAGTTACGAACTGCATCGCGTGTCGGACGAAGAAAAGTACTTTTTCGATCTGCGCGGCTATCTCGTCGTGCCGGGCGCGTTGTCGCCACAGGAGATCGACGAGGCGAACGCCGCGCTGGACGCGAAGATGTCGCTCGCGCGGAACCTCGCGGTCGGGTCGTTGTCGCGCGGGGCGCAAGCATTGAGCGGCGATTCCAGCCGCATCGAACTGACGGGGATGCTCGGTTGGGAGCCGGAGTACCGCATCCCCTTCCGCAAGATGCTCGCGCACCCCGTTGTTGTGTCGCGGCTGAACGAGTTCAGCGGACGCGGGTTTCGGTTGGATCACGGTCCGCTGCTCATCAGCGCGAAGAAGGGCGCGGAGGGTCACACGCTGCACGGGCAGGGCGAGCCGTTCGAGCAGTCGGTGTTGTATCACCAGCAGAACGGGCGGATTTTCTGTCGGGGCATTACGGTCGCGTGGCAACTGGCGGACTGCAACGCGGGCGACGGCGGATTCGCCATCGTGCCGGGCAGCCACAAGTTGAGCGAGCCGACCCCGCGCGAAGTCCGCATACTGGAAGACGATCTCGGCGTCGTGGAGCAAGTCCCGATGAAGGCGGGCGACTTGTTGTTCTTCGCGGAGACGGCGACGCACGGCACGCTCCCCTGGACGGCGGATCACGACCGTCGTTCCGTGCTGTACAAATATGCGTCGCGCGGCGCGGCGCGCGCGGTCGGCAAGTACTTCACCCCGCAGGAACGGTACGGCGACTGGACGAACGAACTCACCCCCGAACAGCAAGCCGTGCTCTACGGACCCGGCGTGCATCACGGCGGGCGGCTGCCGATCCTCGATTCGGACGGCAAGAAGACGTGGGTCGTTCCCAAAGATGAGTGATCCGGTGGGGTGGCGAAATGCCCGGCTGGTGTTAGTTCGTGTCGCCGCGTTGCGCCTTGCCAAGCAGTTGGCGGAACGAGGTGACGCCCCCCAACATGCCGCCGCCGATCTGCGGCGAAGGTTGCTCGCGGAGGCGGGTGATCGCCGCCGGGTCTTCGATCTCGGAGAGCGCGGTGACGCTGTGCTCCGTCACGCCTAACACGAGGACTTCCCCCGCAATCTCGACAACGCTCAAAAACTGAGTGGGTCCAAGAGGAATCTGCGCGAGCACCTTGATCGAGCCGCCGCCCGTCGTGCGAAGACGGTGCGAAATCCGCTTCATCACGTACGCCAGCAGCAGGATCAACCCCAAGACGACCGCCAACGCGATGGCGACGTTGATGACCGCTTGGGTCATGCTAACGGTGTCATCGACCGAGCCGACGGTGGTGGTTTCGTGTTGCAGAAATCCGGGGGTGGCGCCGGTCGTTTCCTGACTGGTAGGCGTCTCGTCGTCCTCGCCCTGCGCGTGGGCGGGGGAGACGAGCGAACAGACGATCAGCGCAACGGCAATCGAAAACGTTCCAAGAACCCGCATCGCCTTGCGCGACACGGTTACTTGACGCTCCGCAATCGTTCCGCTCGCGTGACGATGGAGCCGATCTCGACGCCGATGTTGCCTTCGGGCGTCTGAATGATCTGCCCGGTCGCAATCATGCGTCCGTTGACGTACAGTTCGACCCCGTCGCCCTCGCTTCGGTTCAGTCGGATGATTTCGCCGGGAGCCAGTTTCAGCACGTCGCGCAGCGCCATCTTCGTTTCGCCCAAGCGGACGTGGATGGACAGCGGAATGTCGAGCAGCATGTCGATGTTCGCGTTGCCGGAACCGCCCGGTTCGGAATCATCGCCGCCGAACGCATTCTCGAAGCCGCCGCGCTCGAAGCCGCCCTGCCCGTCGTCTTCCGTCTCTTCGTCAGGCGTCAAGTTCTCTTCCATATCTCCGACCATCCCTTGTAACAAAACTGCTCGCGTTTTCTAAACGACCGCGCGGGGACTTATCCCGCGACTATCCGGGGGGTTTCACGAGTACAGATCGGGCAGTTCGTTCGGAGCGAGTTCCGCCGTGATCTCGACCGTCTTCTTCGCGTTCATCACGCCGAGTTTGCCTCGAAGTCGGGCGCGACCCTCGACGCAGACGATCACTTCGATGCTCTGGTCGGCGTCGGGCGCGACCTCCCAGTCTCCGAACTCCAGCACGTCGCCCTCGTTGATCTCCAACAACTGTTCGACCGTCAACTCCGTCGGCGGCAACACGACCTCGACCGAGATCGGCAGCACGCTTGCCAGCGGGTATTCCGCGATATCCTCGTCTCTCGGATCGGGCGGACGCGCCGCGTGCTGCTGCGGACGAAGCGCTCCGACGGGTAACGCCATCGAAATCGCTCCCTGAGCGAGTTCCGCGATCCCGATGTCGAAGCGGGCTAAGACCATCTTTTCATGCGGGTTGAAGCCGTCCAACGAGTACGTGAACTGCACTTCCTGACCGCGCGACCACTCGAACGGGAGCAATTGCTGCCACGACTTCCCGAAATCGGTCGCCAACGACTCGAAGACGCCTCCGAGCAGGCTCTGCTCCAACGGACTGAGCGGGCGCGTTTCAACGGGAGGGTATCCCTTCCCGCCCATCATCAGATCGACCATCGAAAACGCGAGGCTTTGGTTGATCTCGACCGCCGCGCGATGGCGTCCGCCCAAGAGGTAGGCGCAGATGCTGCTGGGGCTGTCGATCCGCGAGGTGAAGTCCTCGAACGAGCCGAATTCCAGTTCGCTCGTTTCAACGCGCACCGGTATCTTCAATCGAGACGACAAACGCGACTCGATCAGGGCGCGGGAGTACGAGTGGCAAACGACGGCGGTGGAACGCACGTTCGAGCCGCTTTGGTTGCCGTTGGGATTGTCGCGCTCTGCGAACATCATCGAGGGCGGTATCCTTGCTCACGCGATGCCCGATGACGCTTCATCATCGAACGGAATCGGCGTATGGAGTATTTTCCCAGTACCGGTCGCAAGACCGAAAGGGAGTATAGCACAGCATCGGTGCGATTGTATGCGAAAGTCGCCCACGAATAAAGAGCGTTTTCCCGCGCGCTCTGTGAAAAAACACACGAACGCTCGACTTAGCGTGAAATACCGCGCCATCGAGCGTTCGGAACGTTTGATAAGTTACGGAGCCGGAGCCGCAGGAGGCGTCTGATAGTCCGGTTCCGAGAACTCCTTGTACTTCACCAGGATTTCGATCCGTCGATTCTGTTCTCTGCCGCTTTGAGTCGAATTGTCGGCAATCGGTTTGTGGGGACCGTACCCCGCCGCCGAGATTTGCGCGGGTGGAACGCCCATGCTCTCGAACACGCGAAGGACGTTGTTCGCGCGTTCGGTCGCCAGCCCTCGGTTATCGGTGAACCGGGCACTGCTGCCCGAACCGAGCGGGATGTCGTCCGTATGCCCCGTCACGACGATCTCAAAGCCTTGATCGATCAGCGGCTTCAGGTTTGTCGAGATCATCTCCCGCAATGCGGGGACTGCCGACGGCGGCAACGCCGCGCTACCGGAGCCGAACTGCGAGAACGACTGTTCCAGCGTGATCTTCAGTCCCTGCGTCGTCATCTCCGACTGCAGCCCGTCTTCCGTCTGCAACTGCTCGGAGACCGCTTTGAACTGCTGGATATCTTGCTGGTTCACCTGAACCTGATCGCTCTTCTGCTTGTCCGACTGGGTGACGGTCGGCACGTCGCCGGTGCCGGGCGTGTCCGCGCCGGAGCGGAAGTTCTCGCTGGCGTTCGTGCTTTCCACGTCGGGTCCTGCGGACAGGTTCGCCTGTTCGCTGGTGATCGCGTTCCCGCCGAGCAGCACGCCCGCGCCGGACGAGCCGCCGATCCCGAAGTTGCCGCCCGCCGCTTGGAAGAAGTCCTGTAACTTCTGTTCGTCGAAGTTCGCCATCGTCATGAGGAACACGAAGAACGTCAGCAGGAGCGTCACCATGTCGGTAAAGGTGACGGGCAGTTCTCCCGGCTTGGGCCCCGGAGGGGCTTGTTTTTTCTGTTTCGCCATCGCCCTAGCCTCCGATTTCCCCGCAAATTATGCGGCGGCTCCGCCACCGGCGGCGATTTCTTCGCGTCGTCCGGGCGACAGGTATTGGCTGATGCGGTCTGCGAGCGCTTTCGGCGGCAGGCTCTCGCGGATGCCCTGCGACACCATCAGTACACCCTCGATCACGAGCCGTTTGTACGCCGATTCCGCCGCGTTCACCGTTTTCAGTTTCCCGGCAATCGGAATCCCGAAGATGTTTTGCAGGAACGCGCCGTAGAACGTCGTAATCAACGCGACCGCCATCCCGGTGGCGACCCCTGCGACACCGCCGCCCCCTGACGCCGCCAACGCTTGCAGCATGGCGACCAAGCCGATGAGCGTCACCAACAGTCCGAACGCCGGAGCGAACGCCGCAAAAGCGTCAATCACCGCGACGCCTTCGCCGTGACGCTCTTCAACGAAGTCGAGCTCGGTCTCCATCGCGTATCGGATCTGTTCGTCCGACAACTGCGCGGCGACGAGCGTGACGCCTCGCTGAATGAACGGGTCGGGCAAGTCCGCCGCCATCTGTTCCAACGCGGCGGGACCTTTACGAACGCCCTGGTCGGCGAGTTCAATCAGTTGGTTGACGACAGGCACCGGGTCGTACTCTTTCGCCTGCAACGTGACGGGGAGCACTTTCATCACCCCGATCACTTTTTTGAGCGGGAAGTTAATGATGCAAGCGCCGAGCGTGCCGCCTACCACCACCAAAATCGACGGGACATCGATGAACGCGCTGATCGGCACGCCCGCGAAGATAATCCCTGCGACAATCGATCCTGCGGCGAGGACGAGCCCGATGGGAAGACTGATATCCATGGTGATCCTTTCCGAGACAACACTTAGGGGGTTCCGAGAAACGGGGGTCCTATTCCAGCCTAATTGCTGAAAATAGCCAGAATCGATTGTTTACGCTGCTGCATGACCGCCGGATCGTCCGCGCCCTCCGCTTCGGCGGACAACACCGCATCGACGATCAGCGCCGCCGCGCGGTCGGGCATGTTCAACAGCACCGCCTTCGCTTGCTCCGGCGACATCGCCAAAATCAACGGCGCGACGGTCGCGGGAGGCATTTTCGCAAATACCTTAGCGATCTTCTTCGACTCGGCGGCGGCGTCCGCGTCCGGTGTTGTCGCCGTCGCTCCGTTCGTCGCTGGAGGCGTTTGCTGCGCCGTCGGCTGAGACGCCACGTTCTGATTCTGCGTCGAAGTCGGCGTTGTCGAAGTCGGAGGCGTTTGAACGGGATTGACGGGCGCGCCCGTCGCCGGATCGGTCGTTTCGGCGAGTTGCCCGTCGGTCGGAATCAGATCGATGTCCAGCGACGCGCGAAACAGCACCGCCTCGCCGTCCGCCGATTTCGCGCGGTGGCGGTCGTTCAACTGTTTGGAGGACACCTGGATTTTCACGGTCGTCGGGTCGGGCGACAGCGGGACGGTGTAGATCGCGCGGTAGAGGTTTCCGTTGAGCCGCATCCGCCCGCGATCCGACACCTCGCCCTCCGACGCCGATGCGGTGAGGGTGTCCGTCGAGATCGTCTTGCCGTCCAGCCCGATCAGCGTGACCTCCACCGGGACGCGGTTTTGCCCGTTCGCTTCGATTGGCAGCGTCACGCCGTCGGTTCCGAGTTTCGCCACGAGTCCGGCAGCGCGGATGTTCGCGGTCATGTGTCCCGGCTCGTCCGCCTGACCGAGATAAAACTTCACTTTCGCGCCGTTGGGAGCGGCGATGCGCGCGTCGAATTGGCGCACGTCCTCGACGGAGCCGCGCACTGTCGCCGTCACGCCCGGCTCTTGCTCCAACCGGGCGATCACGTCGGTCAGCGTGTTTTGCGATCCGGGAGAGAACGTCGTGGTTGACGCGGCGGCGCGTTGCCAGTCTTCCAGCGACGCTTCGGGAGGTGGCGGCAGCACGATGCGGATCCGCAAGGGCAGCAGCGGCGCCAACGGCGTCCAGACGCCGCCGTCCAT
The DNA here is from genome assembly GCA_027625215.1 of Candidatus Poribacteria bacterium. GTDB lineage: Bacteria > Poribacteria > WGA-4E > JAQBWJ01. The sequence goes on along the minus strand of JAQBWJ010000017.1, from coordinate 5,832 downwards.
CACTTCCAACTGCGAGAGCGGGAGCGCCATGAACTCCTCGCGGGAACCGACCGTGACGGTTGAGCGCAGTTGCTCGAACTCGACGCGCGCCGATATCTTTTCGACGCCGCGCGCGACGAGGTTGTAGACACCCAACTGACGAACGGCTCGCGTCACGGGATCGAGGTCAAGCGCGTACTCGGTCAGGAACGAGGCGAGCGTGTCCGTACCGTTGAACGTGCGGCTGATGCGTTGCGATGCGCCGTTGGGGTCTGCTCGAAAGAGGCTGACCGTTTCGCGCAGTTGATAGCGCGAACGTCCGACCTTTGCGGCGCGTTCTTCGACGGTCAGTCCGTAGGCGTCGAGGAAGTCGCCGACCGTGTGGGTCGAGGCGAACTCGGCGTACCGGACGCGCGAGCCGCCTTCGCCCGCAATTTCAGCGATGAAGCCTTTCGTTCCATCGCCAAGAGAAAGCGAATCCGCCAGCGCGATAAAGGTGTAGTTGCCGATATCCGCGAACTGCCCGCCGTTGTTGCGCCCGTCCCAGTTCCATGTTTCTTCGCCGCCGTCGCGCCCGACGTTGGTCGGCACGCCCAGTTTTTGCGAGCGAATTTCGACGCCGGACTCCGTGACGATCCGCACCGTCACAAACGACGGCTGGCTGAGTCGATAACGGAACGGGATTTGAGAGGAGCGCTTGTCCCACTCGAACGGCTGGCGCGCGAGTTCCGCGCCCATGTTGCCGAGCGGGAAGCGGTTCAGTTCGTCGAGGGTCGCCACGTCGGGGAGTTCGACTTTGAAGGGGATGTCGTCCGTCGGAGCGGACATCGGTTGAAACTCGGCGATGATGTTCGCCGTCGCGTCGATGCGAAGTTCGGGGAAGTTCTGCATCGCGGCGAGCGGGGTCTCTTTCCACCCGTCAACCGAATCGGGAGGCGTACCGCTCCACAGTTTCACGACGCGATCACGCAGGACTTCATCGCCGGTCCCGTCGTTGCCCGTCGATTTCTCGGCGAGTTTGCGGTCGAAGTCGGCGATCAACACCGTTTTGAGTTCCGCCGCCTGCGTCAGTTCGGTCATCGACTCGGAGAGCGGGGTCGTTGCGGTGATGTGTACCGTGTCTCCGGCGCGGAGGGGTTCCGAGAAGCCCATGAACGTCGCCGTATAATGATAGCCGTTCTTTTCGGTCGCCTTCGTGGACACTTTCTTGCCGCGCGAGGTCGTCACCGTCACCTGCACGGTGTCGTCTGGGCGCGTTTCGCCGTCGGTCATCCGCACGTCGCCTTCAACGACATAGGTCTTGACGAACGGGACCGACTTGGCAAGCGAGGCGGGCATCCGGTTGAGAAGCACGAGGGCGACGGGCACGGCAACGGTCACAACGGCGAGGGCTGCCAAAGCGATGAGGGCGCGGATGAGGAGTTTCATCTATCGTTCTTCATTGCGGTTAGCGTGGCGTTCGGCGAAGCGTTGGGACGTTTGATCGTCCAGATTGCGTTGTTCGTCCCGCAACTCTTCGCGGAGCACGTTCTCGCGTGCCTTGTTCGTGAGAATTTCCATCGCTCGCCGCGCGCGATACCGGAGGATCACTTCCTCCCGACCCTCTTGAATGCGGGGTTGCATCGCCTCGATCTCGACATCCTTTTCGCGGACCATCGCTTTCATCGCGTCGATCCGGTTGACGTAGGGGATGAGAGACTCGCTGCGTACGCCGTTCCCGATGTCATCGAGCATGGTCGAATGCGCGCGAGACTGGGCGTCGTCAAACGCGTTGCGTTCGCGCTTGTGGTCGTCCTCTTCTTTGAGCGTGACCGCCAACGCCTGTTGAGCCGTCTCCTCTTGGAGTTTCCGCACACGCTGCATCCGGTCGCGTCGTCGGAGCGTTCGTACCAGTTCGTGAAGCATGGTGTTGATTCGGCTCTCGGGTTATCTATCGGAACGTTCGGCGTGGAGGTTTAACGTACGGTGAGGATTTTAGCAGATCGGGCGGGGCACATCAAATGAGAGGCAAGAGAAATGCGAACGCCGTCGCTGGCGGATTACCCCTCCATGCAACGGCGTTTTGGTTCACATTTGACTGTCGAATCCATCAATGCATGGCGGACGACACAAACACCGCCGCCACAATGCCGATGATCACCACCACGCCGATCACCCACGTCACCGGACTCGTCTTCCGCGTGTTTCGGAATGTCATGTTGAGGTACACCCCCCTCTTTGATTTTCTTCTTAGCCTCAGACGGTCGCCTTGTTGCGCCCGCTTGTGAAATAAGTGACGAACAGGCACGGAGTATGCGACAGAGTTTCAACAGTCGTCAATACCTTTTTTCGCGCATAATTTTAGGCGCGTTCCTTCCCCCGATATCTCCCCCGTACAATAGCGTCCAACTTGACAACGCATTTCGACCGCGCCCAAAATGTCCTCCGACGCGATCCCCCCCCCGCGTCCCACCGATCTTCAACCTAACGGCATCGGCGCAACGAAACGGGAGACCGAGTACATTGGACACGATCCTAATCACGGGCGGACTCGGACGCATCGGCACCGCCCTCTGCCAACAACTGCGCGGCAAATACCGCACGCGCTCGTTCGACCTGCGCCCGACGGACGAAGCGGACGAGAACTACGTCGGCAACATCACCGACATCCCGGCGGTCGCGGACGCCTGTGACGGCGCTCGCGCCATCGTTCACCTCGCGGGCATCCCAACGAACGCCGCGCCGTTCGAGAACCTGCTCGACGCGAACATTCGCGGGACGTACTGCGTCTACGAGGCGGCGCGTCAGGCGGGGGTGAAAAAGGTCGTGTTTGCGAGCACGAACCACGTCTCCGGCATGTGGGAACAGGCGGGGGTGAAAATCCCGGCGGACGCGCCCGTTCGCCCCGACTCGCTCTATGCCGTCAGCAAGGCGGCGGGCGAGGCGACCGCGCGATACTTTGCCGACGAGTACGGCATTTCCTCGGTCTGTCTGCGTATCGGCGGCTTCAGCCCGACGGACGAGCCGCGCGGTTTCCGCAATCTCTATATGATGATCACCCACCGCGACATGGCGCAGTTGGTGGACAAGTCGATTCAATCCGATGTGCTGTTCGCCATCGTGAACGGGATTTCAAATCACCCGAAGGCGTATCAAGAGTTGGAAAACGCGAAACGACTCATCGGATATGAACCGCAGGACAGCGGCGCGGAGTGGGTCAAGTCGATGGATGACGACTCGAAGCGGCGATACGACGAACTCTCTTGGCGGGAACTCGACCGCGACGAGATGCTTCACGAATGGAGTCGCGTTCGCGCGAAGTGACCCCCCTCTCGACGGCGTTCGATCAACGAGAATGCACACAAAAAGCGGGGCGCGTGGTGAAGCGATCAAACTTCATGCCACGCGCCCCGCTTTTCATTTTCGTGTTTCGCGGCGTCGCCGTTGATCCAATCCGAATCGCTACATGTTGCCTTTGTAGTCGTCTTCGTTGACCGCGATGGCGATGCTTTCGATGCCGCGTCGGTTCGCGCGTTCCATCACGTCCGTGACGTATCCGTGCTGGGTGGCTTTGTCGGCGCGAATGATGAGCGTTTCGATCTTGTCCTTGTTCGTGAACAGGAACGTTTCGAGCGCGTCACCATTTGGCATCATTTTGTCGTCCACCGAGATGCGACCAATCGCGTCGATGAACACGTTGTAGCGTTTCCGAGCGAACTCCGATCTCGCTCTCGATTCCGGCAGCGTCACCGCGAACGGAGGCGGCACGCGCAGGATGTTCGAGATCATGAAGAAGATCAGGAGCAGGAACACGCAGTCCACCAAGGGCTCCATCGCCAGCTTGGGTCCAGCCTTTTTTTCCTTGGGCCTGCCGAGTTTCATGGGGAATCGTTCCCTTCACCTTCAAACGTGGCATTTTTTGACGAATCAAGTGGTTACTGACCCGTCGTCGCAAACCCGATCTTCTCGACACCGGCGCGTTTCGCCAAGTCCATGATTTTGACGACCTGCTCGTGGGGAACGGCTCGTTCCGCCTGAATGATGAGCATGTCCTTCGCTTCCGCTGAAGATGTCATGAACCGCGAGTAGGCGTATTCGTAGGTGACGATCTCTTCGTTCAACACCATAACGCCGTCTTTCGTCCCGCCTTCGGGTCGATGGACGCGCATGATGAGACCTTTGGGTTTTTCTTTCGTCGGTTTGCCGGGCGGCGGCAGTTTCACGCGGATACCGGGCAACGGCGCGAACGTCGTCGCCAGCATGAAGAAGATGATCAACAGGAACACGCAGTCGATCATCGGCGTCATGTCGATATCGGGCGATCTTCGAGCCCGCCGTTCGGCAACGTCCTGTTCCTCTTTCCCGTGCTGCAAGTTCATATGGTGCCTTGCCTCCTTACAAATGGGATGATGAGGGCACGACGCCGCCACATGCAAGGGGGCGGCGTCGCGCAAGAAGTGTGTTGACCGAAAGCGGCGGAGTTACTTGTTCGCAATGAGCGCGTTGACGGTGTCCGTCGCGGCGGCTTCGATGCGGATCGTGGAGTTGTTCACGAAGTTCTCGAAGACCGCGTAGAACACGAGCGTCGGCGCGGCGATGGTCAGCCCGGCGGCGGTCGTGTACAACGCTTCCGAGATACCGCCGGCGAGCGCGTTCGGGTCGTTCGTGCCTTCGAGCGCGATCACGGTGAACGATTTGATCATCCCCGTCACCGTTCCCAGCAGACCGAACAACGGCGAGACCACCGCGATCATCGACAGCCACGTCAAGTTGCGCTCGTATTCGGGCAGTTCCAACGTCGCGCCTTCGGACATCGTTTCTTGGATTTCCGCCTTCGACGGCTTGTCGCCGCTGACGAGCCCTTGACTGTAACGCAGCAGTCCCGCCTTCAAGACGTTGGCGATGGGCGTCCCGCGTTCTTCGCAGGCGTTGATCGCTTCCATCACGTTGTCTTGGCTGAGGGAGTCGCTGATCGATTGCAGCAGTTCAGGCGTGCCTTTGTTGAGGCGCGAGTAGGCGATGATCCGTTCGAGAACGAACGTGACCGCGCCGACCGAGCAGAGCAGCAACGGCAGACCGACCCAACCGAACTTCGCGGCGAAGGTGACGAGCGTCTCCTTCTTACGCATTTTCGGTTCGTAAGGGGCGACAACGCCTTCCACAACCGTGACGGTCTGTTGTGTGCGCGAGCGGTAGCCGTCCGCGCTGATGTTGAGGACGTACGTGCCGGGCGAGATGCCCGTCACCCGGTATTCACCAGTGGGACCCGACGTTGCGGAGCCGGAGTCGACCGAGCCGGTGTATTGAATCGTTGCGTTTGGAACGGGCGGGTTGCCCGATTCGACGGACTGGACTGTCCCGGCGAACCCGGTCTCGGATGAGCTCGCCGCCATTTCGGAGCCCACCATTCCGGTGTCCGTCGTCATTGTTTCGTCTTGTGCCATCACGCCGACCATCGTCAACGCCAGGGCTACTGTCACCCCAAGGATCGGGAGAAATTTCCGCATTTTGCGTCGCCTCCAAAGCTGATCGGCGGCGAGTCGTTCATAACTCGCCGCCGCAATCTTCGATTAGAACCCAACCATAGCGCGGACGAAGGTCGTGTTGCTCTTGACGTTTTGCAGCACGTCCTTGCGGATTCGGAACCCGGAAAGGACGACCACGTTAAACCCAGCCCACAGACCTTGTTGGATGATTTGCAGTTCAAAGATACGCGTCCGCTGATCGGGACGGTAGGTGATCGGCGCGTCGGCGAACCCATCTTCGCCCAACGCCGTCAGATAGTTGAGGTAGTCGTTGTCCTTGTTCGACAACTTGCGATACTGGAAACCGGCAAGCATTTTCACCCGCTGCGTGAACTGATAGTCGAAGCGC
>JAQBWJ010000016.1 GCA_027625215.1 Candidatus Poribacteria bacterium | reverse complement strand
GCAAAGGGCGGTTCTCAACGCGATGACGATGAACAAAGCGGCGTCGCGCCCAATGTTCGCGCTGATTCGGAAAATGATCGACACTAAATTGACACTGGCGTAAAGTTCGCGCTAAACTGAGCAAGTTTTCGGAGCGTACGCGCCGCAAAAAAGACGACTCCCGGCGGAAGATGACCGTTCCCCCAATTTCGGATGAGACTTCGAGCCACGACTTGAGAAAGGACCGATTGAATGGCAGAGATTGCCAACCGCGCCTTAGCCGAGAAAATCGCGCAAATCACGCCTGAGACAAAACGCTATTTGGACGTGTTCGATATCGACCTGAACCGATACATCAATGGTCAAGTCGATGAAAAGGTGTTCACCGAGTTCCGCCTTCGCCACGGCGTTTACGGTCAGCGGCAAGAAGGCGTGCAGATGATCCGCATCAAGATTCCGTACGGCGCGGTCACGTCGGAACAGATGTACGAACTCGCCGACATCGCCGAAGAGTATGCGGACTCGATCTCCCACGTCACCACGCGACAGGATATTCAACTCCACTTCGTCAAGATCATCGACACGCCCGCGCTGATGACGCGCCTCGCCGCCGTCGGCATCACGACGGAAGAGGCGTGCGGCAACGTCGTCCGCAACGTGACGGGCTGCCCGAAGGCGGGCGTCTGCCCCGATCAGACTTTCGACGTGACGCCTTACGCGCATTCGCTCGCGTACTTTTTGCTTGGACACCCGGAACTGCAAAACTTCGGGCGCAAGTTCAAGATCGCCTTTTCCGGCTGCACCGATCACGGCTGCGGCTTGGCGAACATGCACGACATAGGCGCGGTTGCGGCGGTCAAGGACGGCAAACGCGGCTTCAAACTGATGATCGGCGGCGGACTTGGCGCGGTGCCCCATCAGGCGAAGGTGTTTGAGGAGTTCCTTCCCGAAGAAGAACTGCTACCGATCTCTCAGGCGATTGGGCGCGTCTTCACCCAACACGGCGAACGCAAAAGCCGCATGAAAGCGCGGCTGAAGTTCCTCGTGGCGAAACAGGGGTTGGACGAGTTCAAGCGTCTCGTCTACGAAGAACGCGAAAAGTTGGAATACGATCCGACATGGACGGACTTCCTCGTGGGCATCGAAGCGAGTCAGGAGCAGCCGCTCAAGCCGCCGACAACATTGAACGGCGCGCCGCGTCCCGAAGGCTTCGACCGCTGGTACAAATCGAACGTCATCAAGCAGCACGAAGAGGGCTATGTCTCCGCGCAGGTGACGCTGCCGTTGGGCGATATCACCTCCGACCAACTGCGCGCGCTGGCGGATGTGTGCGACAAGTACATCAAAGACACCGTCCGGCTGACCGTGCCGCAGAACATCCTCGTCCGCTGGATCAGCGAAGGCGACCTAATCGACTTCTACAACGATCTTCAGGCGTTGGAACTGGAATCTCAGGGCGCGGAAGGTCTGTCGGACGTATTGGCGTGTCCCGGCACCGATTCGTGCAAACTGGGCATCGCGTCCTCGCGCGGCTTGGCGGCGACGCTTCGCGATAGGCTCGACGGCGAAGAGTACGACGACGTGCGCGACATGAGCATCAAGATTTCGGGTTGCCCGAACTCCTGCGGTCAGCACCACATCGCGGACATCGGCTTCTTCGGTTCCTCGAAGCGCGTCGGCGGACACGTCTCGCCGCACTTCCAAGTCGTGCTGGGCGGTCAGTCCAAGCGGAACGCGGAAGCGTACGGTCTGGCGGTCGGCAAAGTGCCGTCGAAGAACGCCCCCGCGTTTGTCGAGAAGATGCTCGACATCTTCCGCGCCGAGAAAGAAGCGGGCGAAGAGTTCCCGACGTTCGTGCGACGCATCGGCAAGGCGCGGATCAAGGACATTCTGAGCGAGTTCGACAACGTGCCGGACTTCGAGGATGGACCCGAATACTACCAGGACTGGATGCGTCCCGAAGAGTTCTCGTTGCAGTCCGGCGAGGGCGAATGCGCGGGCGAACTGGTCGAACTCGTTCAGTTCATGCTGACGGAAGCGGACCGTTTCCTCTACGAAGCGTCGCTCAACTACGAGAAGGGCGCCCACACCGAAACGGCGGAACTGTGCGTCCGCGCGATGCTCCGTTCGGCAGATGCGCTGCGAACGACGCGCGGTCTGCAACCCGCCAAGCCGGAAACGACCGTCCGCGAGTTCACCAACCTGTTCGTCGACCCGGGCACCTTCTTCGCGGCGACGGCGGAATACCTGTCGAAGTGGTTGACGCGCGACACGAACGAGGTGGACGAGGAGCAAGCGCACTTCGCCATCGAGGAAGCGACCTTGTTTGTCGAACAGGCATACAACGTCTACGGGCGTATGCAGATTCAGCAACAGGAAGAGGAAGAAGCGCGTCAGCAGAAGCGGATGGCGGCTGGCAAGAAATACGAGAAGGAACAAGCGGCAGCGGCTCCCGAAACGCTCGAAATCGTGGACAGCCTCGACCTCAAAGGGGTCGAATGCCCGTTCAACTACGTCCAGACGAAACTGCGTCTGGAAACGATGGAAGCGGGTCAACTGCTCGAAATCACGATTGACGAGGGCGAACCGATCCGCAACGTGCCGAAGAGCCTTCAGAACGACGGTCACGAGATCGTCGATACGAAGAAGATCGGCGCGTTGTATCGCCTCGTGATCCGCAAAGCCTAGAAAGTCACGGAACGCGCTATCGCAGGGGGCGACCCGCGGCGGGTCGCCCATACCGCGTACCACGACGCAATTTCCCCTTGCACAGAAACCGGTGAACGCATTCATGGCAGACTTGAAACGCATCGACATTAAACTGTACATCGCCAACCCGGACGCCGTCGTCTGGGAAGACTATCTTCGTATCTTCACTGAATGGCGCGATGAAAACCGCGCCGAATGGCTCGACATCGCCGACTATTTCCACGTACCGGCGGGACCGGGCGCGCTGCTCGTCGGGAAGACCTGTCACATCAGTGTGGACAACCGACACAACCGTCCCGGCATCCTCTACAGCCTGCGGGGAACGGTCAGCGGTTCGACGCAAGAACGGATCGCGGAATCGCTGCGGAAGACATTGGAATACACGAACAAACTCCAGCAGCACGACAACTGCCCGCTAACCGTCAACACGGATGAAATCGACTTCATCGTGAACGACCGGATGAACTTCCCGAACGACGCCGCGTCCTATAACGCGATCAAGAGCGACCTCGCGGCGGCGATTGAAGACGTGTTCGGCAAGGGCGCGACGTTCACTCAAAACTCCAGCCCAACGGAACGGCTGACCGTCCACATCAAACGGTCGGACAACCGTTCTCCGGCGCAGGTGTTGGAAGACGCCAGCGTGACGGTGTAGGCGTTCTCCTCGTCGCCTTCGTTTCAAACACGGGATGAAACTCGCGGAAAGGGACAGGCGATGCGGAAGACGTTTGCGGTTCTTGTGATGGGCTGTGCCCTCTTTGCGACGGCATGGGTTCTCGATGCGAATCCGGTCAAAGATGAGCGGAACGTCGGGCGCACGACGACCCATCTGGACGGTCTGTCGGGAGACCACCTGCTGGAAACGCTGTCGTCCGACTGTACGGACCCGCCGCGTCGTTCGCGTCGTATTACAGCGGGTTGTACCTAAACGAGGAAGCCGTCGCGTACTCGTTCAATCTTTCCGAAGGTTCCCGTCAGGCATTCGAGGAAGTTGGTGGGTTCAAGGCGTTTCAGCGGATGATGCGGTCGTCTCGCATGGCGTTGGATTTGGGTACGCTCGTCGCACGCATCGACGGCACGAACGAGGCGACCGTCTTTGCCGTCATCTACCAAGACCCCGCCTGGACGATGTTTCGACTCGTTCGCGAAGACGGGCTGTGGAAGATCGTCGCGCGTCCCGGCAGCCACGACAAGACCGTCATCTATCCGAGCGTTCTCGACGGAGAGGTATCAAAATAGGGTCGGCTCGTCGTCTTCGTCCGGCGCGTCTGCCGTCATGTTGGTATCGGGTTCGATGACAGACGGGTCGTCGTTCACGGGCTTATTGACGCGGGTACTCACCGCATGAGCCGTCAACGTCTTCGGTCGGAACGGGTGAAACAACGGCGTCAGTTCTTCAGGTCGCTGAATCGTGCGATCCAGCCACAAGTCCCAATCGTCCTGTTCCAAGATGACGGGCATCCGGTGATGTAACGAGGCGACATCGGCTCTCGCGTCCGTCGTGAGGATCGAGCACGATTCGATGATCGCGTCTTCGCCCTGCGACCAAACGTCCCAAATCCCACCGAACACAACGGGGCGACCATCCTCGCGGTGAATGTAGTGAGGCTGCTTCCCGCCACCTGTACGCGCCCATTCGTACCAACCGCTCGCCGGAATGAGGCACCGCCGTCGTCGTATCGGTGTGCGAAACGACGGTTTCTCGGCGACCGTCTCCGACCGGGCGTTGATCATCTTCGAGCCGATGGACGGGTCTTTCGACCAATGGGGAATCAACCCCCACTGAAACAGCGTCGGTTGGAGTTCGCCGTATTCGTCCTCGCGGATGCCGAAGACGGGCTGCGTCGGCGCGATGTTGTAGCGGGAAGGCAGTTGCGGAGGCATGGGGATTCCGAGCAGTTCGCACAAATACACAATGTCATCCCATGTCAGCACATACCGTCCGCACATGACGCTTTTCCTCCCTATTCCGTCGCCGCGTTCAACCCGATTTGCGCCGACTTCGCGCCGCGATTCGTGATCCGTTCCGCGCCCGTGATGACGTTCCCGATCACGACGGCGCGTTGCACGTTCTCGCCGAGTTCCACCTGAGGCGCGTTCGTGCGGAACTCGTTGCCGCGCACGATGAGCGATCCGCCCGTCGCCTGAATCGCGTGACGCCCTTCCTTGCCACGATCCCACTGCATGAAGGTGCAGTCCGAAAACCCAACGGTGCCGCGTCCGGCGATCTTGGCGATCTGGTTGTTGGGTCCCCAATAGGCGCAGTTGACGAACCGCACGCTGCCCGTATTCGTCTCGCTGACGGCGACCATTGTCGGGTCGGGACCGTGAAACGACACAAACTCGCCATTTGTGATGAGAAGTCCCATCGGGGCGCACTGATCGACTTGGAGGGCGGTGTAACAATCATCCGCGCCGATGCCGAGAAAGTTGCCGTTGCAGACGCCGTTTTCCGTTTGAATGAACTTATAGCCGATGTTGTAGCCGAAACAAAACGTGTTCGTCACGTACTGCCAGTCCGTGCGCCCGAAGATGAACGCCTCTCCGTTCTCCATCTGCCACTCAAAGAGCGTTTTCTCCATCGAAAACCAGGGGTTCCAGTGGACGTTTTCGATCCGCCCAATGTCGTAGATCGAATCGACGAAGATGCCGCGTCGAAGCGGTTGCCCTTGCACGTTTCCGATGAGGTGTCGCTGGTTGCGTGTGCAATCGACCCCGTTGTAGGGGTTGAGCGGTTCCACGTCGATCAACGCGGGATTGTTGCCGCGCATCGCAATCGCATAGGGGTACGGCGTCGGGACGCCCTCATTCGATTGCTCTGGGTAGTAGACGACGACGCCTTTGAGCGTCGCGTTCCCGCTGATCGTGATGAACGGTGCGTCGTCTTCCGTGCCGCGCCCCGCATAGGCGAGCAGCACCGTGCCATATTCCGGTTTCGGTTGTCCGCGATCCCTCAGTCCCGGATGCGAGGGGACGGACGTAAACACGCCTTCCAACGTCACGCCAAGCGGGATCGTCAGGTTGCCTTTGATGTGGTATCGACCTCGCGGCAGAGCCAAAATGCCTCCACCCACTTCCGAAATCGCGTTCATTCGCAGTTGGAGACGCGCGGTATGATCGTCGGTCTCGTACTCGCTCGCGTCGTACACATACGTCGTCACCGCCGACCACTCTCCGAATACTCCCTGCGCGTTCGCAACACCCATCAGTGTTAGAACCAATGCCGCCGCCGTCAATAGGCGCATCGTCTCCCCTTTCCGTCAGATTCCGATTTCATCTTCCAAATCCGCCGACGACGCCTGCTCCCGCGCGCATCGAGGGTGGCTGACGAGGCTCCATAGGAGTTCGTTCTCGCGGAGCAGCGCGCGACTGCCCAAAATGACGCATTTCGCCTGCGCCCGCGTCACGCTGACGTTCAACCGTCGCGGCGAGGTGAGGAAGTCGGTCAGATGATCGCGCCTCACCGTCGAAAGAATAATGACCTGTTTTTCGCGCCCCTGAAAAGCGTCCACCGTACCACACTCCACGTTGAGTCCCAACCGTTGCAGTTCGTGGCGCAGCAACGCCAGTTGGTTGCGGTACGGCGTGATGCACCCCACGTCCGTCACCCCGATGCGCGACAACGCCTGAACCAGCAACGCGGAAACCCGCGCTTCCTCTCGACACGAGTTGGGCAGATCGCCCTGCGTCGCGGGGACATCCAAAAACGCGAGCGGAAACGCGGGGTCGAACACACGTTTCAGGACATCCCATTTCTCCTGAGCAGCCGCCAGTTTGAACCGCTCCGCACGCGCCAGCACGCTGTCCGAAGTCTCCAACCGCCCCTCGTAAAACCGCTCCGACGCCCAATCGCCGATGACCGGGTGCATCCGGTACTGCCGCGACAGGAACACTTGCCCTTCGTGGTCGTCGCGCCGCTCCATCTGGCGATTCAGCCGCTCGAACAACGACTGTTCCAACCCGCGCAACCCGCGTTCCGCCAGCGACGGAGGGAGCGTCTCGCGCTCCGGGTCGAACGTCGATTGGCAGATGGGCCCCAACTGATGCTCGTCGCCGACAAGGATCGCCTTCTTCCCGCGACTCAACAGCGCGGCGGCAAACGGCTCCGTCATCTGCGTCGCTTCATCCAAGATCACCAAGTCGAACAGTTCGCCTTCCGTCACCCATGGCGACCGCATGAGCGAGTGCGCCGTCCCGATGAACACGGAAACGCCGTTCAATTCGTCTTGAATCGACTCGATCCCGTTCGTTCGTTCGCCGAGCGTGTGGGAGAAATACCGTCGCGCGTCCTCACCGTGTTCTTCGATACGAAGCGCCAACGATTCGCGCATCGCCGATTCCGTCCCGATGCGGAGGAATCGGGGAAGCGAGTCCGAATCGGAGACGAGCCGCTCCAGCACGTTGTCGATGGCGTTGTTCGTCAGCGCGGCGACAAGCACCCTTCCGCCCTGACGCACGTACGTCTCGACAATCGCGTGGATCGTCAGCGTCTTCCCGGTGCCGGGGGGTCCGGTGATCGACAAAAACCCCGTCTCGTCCAACGCGCGGAATAAGGCGCGTCGCTGCTCGGAATTCAACCCTTTGCCCGTCGAGAGTTCGAGTTCTTCCGTCGGCGCGGTGAACAACGTCCCCTGACGGCGCGGCATCCGCCCTTCCAATACAAGCGACTTCATCGTCGCGTTGTCGGAGCGGATGAACAGGTTTAACGCGCGGCGCAGGGCTTCCATGCCTCGCACGTCGGGGAAGTACTCGATCACCCAATCGTTTGCGCCGTCGTCCGGCAAGGTCTGCGCCCCGTACGCGGAGTGGACCGTCACCGTCAGCGAGGCGTCCGTGATCGATTCAATCCGACCGCGCAACACCTCATGCCATCGCCGCAGATCGCCGCGATAGAGCAGCACGTCATCGCCGACGTTGAACTCCGCGATGGTGGGTTCAAACTCGAAGTCAAGGGTCGTGTCGCGCCGCTCCGTCAGCGACGCGCCTCGAATCCGCCGTTGCGCCCGCGACTTCAGGCTGATCGGGTCGTCGCCGCCATCGGTGAACGCGCCTTCCAGCAGCGGATGGAGGTATCGTCGCCGCAGCTCCTCTTCCTCGCGGATCAGCACGCGCGTCCAGTGCCATAGATAGTCGCGCTCCACCGCCGACAGGGGCTCCGATTCCAAATCGAGCCGTTCGCCGAACAGCGCGGTCGTCTCCCGACATTCGCGGTTCAACCAGGGGGATTGCTCCGCGCAGCGTTGGCATTTCGCGCTTTGATAGCCGTAATAGGGATAGTCCGTTGGCGGCGGTGAATCGGCGTCGCGTGGTTCGGCGATCTGCCGTCTAAGTCGAAGAATCTGGTTGCGGATGGACGACAACTGCGCGTACGGCGGTGTCGGGTTGACGCGGTGGAGTTTGCCGTCGCTGCTGGTCAGAATCTGAGCGCGCACAGTCGGACTCGCGCGTTCGGGGCGATTCGGGTCGTCCGGCGCGGCGCGGAGGTCTTCCAGGAGCATCGCCACGTACGCCTGCACTTGCAACAGGTCTTCGTTCCGCACGCGCCCTGTCTTCAGTTCGTACGCGGACGTGCGCCCGTTCCCCGACAGGAAAAACGCATCGACGCGCCCCGTCAACCCTAACTCAAACGACCATCGCGTCGATTCCACATGCCGCTGAGGACTGAGCCACGTCGGTTCCTTCTGAAACGTGCGTCGCGCCTTGTGGTACGCTTCCTCAATCTCGTTCCGAAACTTCAGCAGGTCGTCGTTCGACCGAAGCACGAACGCCAAATCAAGACACCACCGCGACCAGTTCGACTGCCACGACACGGCGAAATCGAACGACTCGTTCAGCAGCATCTCGCCGAACATTTGGTGAACGATGATCCCCTTGATGAGCGCGCGTGAAGTCGATCCGCTCGCCCCGACCAGCGTGTGCAGGTACGCGCGAACGCAGTGGTGGCTGCGGCTCAACGCGGTCACGTCGAGCAGTTCGTACGGCTCGATGACGATGTAACTCGCGCGGTCCGCCCGAAACGACATCGCCTCCATGTCCACCGCGTCGATGTTGAACACGGACACCATCGGCGGTTCGTCGGAGGCGTGTACGCGCAGCGATTCGAGCGCGTTGAACACCGGAGCGCTGCCTCGACGCGACGCCTCCACTCGCGTCAGCGAGCCGCCCTCGCCCGTCAGCAGCGCGACGAGCCGTTCATCACCGTACTCCGCCGCTTCGACGGGCTCGATCTCCACGATCCGCGCGAACAGTATCTGATACCGCGACTCGCCCGCCCGTGTCCCGATCTCGTAGGGCAGCGCCATCCCGCGCTGATTGCGCTCGAACGCCGCCCACAGTTCCATGAACCCCCACGCCGTCGGACGTTTTTCAGGGTTGAACTCGGTGCAGTAGCGGATGAGTGTGTGCAGGTACGGCGGGAGTCGCAAACTCTCCCAAGAGGTGGCCGCGACGATCTCGGCGATGCGCTCGTGAACGTCTCTAATGACCTCCTGCTCCGCCTCGTGACTGCGGAGCGTTTCGACAACCGTATCGGGGAACTCGTCGATGAGTCGGCGTCCGGTGGCGATTTCGTAGAGGAGGAGTCCGAAGGCGCACATGTCGGCGCGGTCGGTCAGCGGGGTTTGGCGTCGGTTGTAGGCTTCCGGCGGGATGAACGGGACCGTCCCCTGAAAGTTGCGATGCCCGATGATCGCCCGCAGCCCGAAGTCGCCGAGCAGGAAGCGCACGTCGTCAGGGCTTGTCGCGGTGACGAGCACGTTTTCCGCCTTCAAATCCCCATGCACGAAACCGTGTTCATGCAGATAGGCGAGCCCGTGCGCGACGCTGAACGCGACGGAACGCAACTCCGATTCCGTCGGGATCGACATATCGAAATAGCCGCGCAGGTCGCCTTCGGTGGCGAACTCGGTGACGAGGTACGTTCCATGCGCGTCGGTGAAGGCGTTGTAGAGTCTGAGAATCGCGGTATGGTTCAGGTCGGCGAGGGCGCGGGCTTCTTCAATGATGCGCGGTTGATCGGCGCGGCTGGACAGCGGCGGTAGGCACTTCACGGCAACCTCGCGCAGGGGCACCGGGCGACCGTCCGCGCCGAAGCCGAGGTACTCCGTCGCTCTCCAAACAGTGCCGAACGCCCCCCTCGCCGATCAGTTCTTCGACGCGGAGACGACCGTCATCCAACCATGCACCGGGCGCAAGATCCAAGAGAGGGTCATCCCTTCCGCAACGGAACGAGGAGGGCGGCAACCACACCGTCCAACATCGGTAAATGGTACGGCGCGATGATCGCGTCAACGGGGCGAGAAATCCGGTTTAGTTGTCGGTGAGTTGGGTCGTCTCGTCTTCGGGGTCTTCGGTATCCGCCGTCAACGTAGAGCCGGGCGACAAAATCGCGGAGCCTTCGTCGCCGATGAAATCGGTGACTTTTGAGAGGTGTTGCACGAGCAGCGCTTGATATTCACGCGCCAGTTGCGCCGACGGATCGTTGGGTCGCGTCCGCGATTCGTTTCCCATCCGCTGTCGCGCGCCCGCCAGCAGCCTGTCCGCCTCGGATCGCGCGTCTTCGAGGATTGTTTTCGCCTTGCGCTGCGCCTCGTCGGAGATGCGACGCGCCTCCTGACGCGCCTGTTCCACCTCGCGTTTTGCGGCGTCCCGAATCTCCGTCCCGATGGCAGAGGGTTCATCCCGCTTCGGTTTCGCGGGTGTCGCCGTTGGTTCGCCTGAAACGCGCTCGGAGCGTCGTTTCAGTTCCGCGTTCTCCGTCAGCAACTGCTCAACCCCTTCGGCAACGTGAAATAGGAAGTTCTCCACATCGTCGGGATCAAGTCCGTTGAGCGTCTTGCGCTTAAACTCTTTTTGGTAGATATCGAGCGGCGTGATCTTCATTTATCCCGACTTTCGCCCCAGTTCCTTCGACCGTTCCGTCGCCGCCGTAACCGCGTTCGCCAACGCTGCGCGAAGCCCGCCGCGCTCCAACTCGCGCAGTCCCGCCGCCGTCGTGCCGCCCGGCGAGGTCACGAGCGTCTTCAGTCGCGCCGGATGACCGCCGTCTTCCAACAACATCTTCGCCGATCCCAACACCGTCTGCGTCGCCAACAGTTTCGCCTGATCGAACGTCAACCCGTTCTGAACGCCCGCGTCCGCCAACGCCTCGATCACCAAAAAGACGAACGCCGGACCCGACCCGCTCAACCCCGTGACAACATCCATGAGGTACTCTTGCACGCGCACCGTCTCGCCTATCGCGCCGAACAGCGTTTCCGCCGCCTCGACGTGCGTCGCCGTCGCAGATTTACCCTCGCAGATCGCCGTGACGGACGCCGCCACCGACGCCGCGATGTTCGGCATCACGCGGATTACCGCCGTGCCGTCCGGCAACCCTGCTTCGAGCGTCTTCGTTTCGACGCCCGCCGCTA
Organism: Candidatus Poribacteria bacterium; assembly: GCA_027625215.1. Taxonomy (GTDB): domain Bacteria; phylum Poribacteria; class WGA-4E; genus JAQBWJ01. Next base: position 1,870 of record JAQBWJ010000016.1, on the reverse strand, counting down.
TCGACAACAGCCACTGATCGCTGCCGACGTGAGGCTTCAACTCGGCGAGTACTTCCGGCACGTTCTGCGGCTTCGCGGAAAAGACCGCCCATTCGACGGCATCGAACATCTGTTCCAGTGAACGTACGGCAGTTGCGCCGTACCGCTTGGCAATCGCTTCGGCGTGGTCGTGGCGCACGTCCATCACCCAAATGCGCTCGGCAAGCGCGACGCCGCCGTCCAACGCCCCGCGCAGGATGGACTCGCCCATGTTGCCGACGCCGATGAAGCCGATGTTGTGATCGCGCAGGTTGGATGCCATGCCGGATTCCTGTTGTTTAAGCGTCTCGCGCCCCGAAGATCGCGCTTCCGATACGCACCATCGTCGCGCCTTCTTCAATGGAGATCTCGAAATCGCCTGTCATGCCCATCGACAAATGTCGAAGTTGCGTCGATCCGATGTCCGTCGAATGATGGCGGTCCGCCAGTTCCCGCACCGACGCAAACGCGCGACGCAGTTGCGAGTCGTCGGTTGTGAACGGCGCGATCGCCATCAATCCTTCGACGGAAACAGACGTATATTCAGACGCGGCAGCGATGAAAGACGTTACATCGGTCGGAGAGACGCCGGATTGATTCGGATTGCCCGTCGCGTTCACCTGAAGAAGCAGTCGAGGTCGCTTGCCGAGTTCCGTCGCGATCCGATCCAACCGTTGAAGCAGTTTGAGGCTATCGACCGACTGTATCCACTCGAACAGTTCGACGGCGCGTTTTGCCTTGTTGGACTGAAGATGCCCGATCAGATGCCACGTCGCGCGATTCGGCAACGCGGGGATTTTCTCCTCGCCCTCTTGGACGCGGTTCTCCCCTAAGTCGGTCACACCGGCGTCCAACGCTTCGGCGATCAAGTTAACCGGCATCGTCTTCGACACGGCGATCAACGTGATCTCGTCGGGCGACCGCCCGGCGCGACGCGCGGCATCCGCGATCCGTCCGCGAATTTCGGTCAATCGTTCGACGAGCGGTTCGTCTCGATTTGTCACGCGCTTCGACCCTCTCCGTTGGTCACATCGTAACACGTCGGCTAAGGGGGCTTCAAGTTGAGAACGCAGACGCCTTCGCCGGAAGAATCATCACGACATCCGTTGATCGGTAAGCGTCGGAGTCGATTCTTGTTCGAGTGAGGACTTCTCCTCTATAATCCACCGCGCTCGACCGCTTCCAATCACGAGTGAGGTGTAACGCGACTTCGACTTCCGACGAATAGATGGCATGAACGACGAGCGGGACGCTTCGCCTGCGATGGGGACACCGAAGGGGAGACGATGAGCGAACAAGAACTCAATCTGGACGCGACGCTCAACGAAGAAGCGGTGAAGGATGTCCCGACATTCCGCATCGGCAGCGCGATTCAGGGGAGCTCATCGGGGAAACGCAAGTCGCCGATGGGTTGGGCGTCCAGTCGCCTCGCGTGGCAGCGAGGCATCGTCTCAGTCGCGGTCTTGACGATTGCGATATTGGGACTGTTCTTCGCCGTTCCCACAGAATACATCAGCATCCAACGCGAAAAGACGTTCTTCCCCTTGTACTTCCCGTTCGCGGGTCCCTCGAACATCATCGCCATCGGTGCGTTGATCGCGTTCGTCGCCAACATCGTCTCGATTCTCGGCTTCCTGATGCAGGTGTTATCCTCGCACGGCAAGACGGTTTCCAACGCGACGGTGCGGTCGGTCGTCGTGATTGTGCTGGGGTTCGCGTTCGCGGTGTGCCTGTTCGGGGTCGCCTACAAGAACGCCTCGCTGAACATCGGTTTTTCCGTTTATATGACGGGAGTCGTCTACTTACTGTTGGCGGGATTTGCGTTCGCGTGGGTGGCGTGTCTTTTGAAGAT
>JAQBWJ010000015.1 GCA_027625215.1 Candidatus Poribacteria bacterium | reverse complement strand
CAAGGGCGAGGCGATCCTTCCGAACGGACGCATCGTCAAGGTGTACGGTCGCCATGTGATGACCGCGCCGCACCCGTACGGACTCACCCTCAGCCCCGACGGACAGACCGCCGTCACCGCAAACAGCGGCGTCGGACCCTTCTCGTTCTCGGTCGTTCAGCAGTTGGATTCCGCGTCCCCGACCGTCAAACAGATTCCGCCCGGCGCGCAACCGGACAAAGGCATTTTGGACGCGGTGTTCATGGGGATCGCGTTCCTGCCGGACAACCGCACCGTCGTCGCGTCCGGCGGCAACGACGGCACGGTGATGCTGTGGGATGTCGTCACGGACGAACGGCTCGCCACCATCGAGACGAACGGCGATCTGAACGGCGTCGCGTACGCGCAGTCCTACACGGGCGACCTCGCCCTCACCAAAGACGGCAAGACCGCCTACGTCTGCGACCAAGCGAATTTCCGCGTCGTCATCATCGACGTGGCGGGACGCAAGGTCGTCGGCAGCGTGAAGGTGGGACGGTATCCGTTCGGCATCGCGCTGTCGAAGGACGAGTCGCGCGTCTACGTGGCGAATGTCGGCGTGTTCGAGTACTCGGTCGTGGAAGGCTTCGACGGCACGGAGGCGACCGCGCTTAAGTTCCCGCCGTTCGGCGTCCCGTCGAAAGAGGCGGAAGAAGGCGTGACGCTGGAAGACGGTCGCCGTGTGCCGGGTCTCGGCGATCCGAACGTCCCCGAATCGTTCTCCGTCTGGACAATCGACACGGAGACCCGCGAGGTCGTCGCCAAAGTGAAGACGGGAGTCCTTGTCGGCGAATTGGTCGAGGGGATTCCGGCGGTGGGCGGCTCGTCGCCGAACTCCATCGCCGTGAACGACGATTACGTCTTCGTCAGCAACGGCAGCAACGACAGCGTGAGCGTTCTCTCCGCCGACTCAAACCGCCTCGTCATGGACATCCAACTGCGCCTTCACCCCGCCGTGAACTCGCTGCGGGGGATGATCCCGTTCGGGGTCGCGTTGAGTCCCGACGGCTCGCGTCTCTACGTCGCGGCGTCCGGCGTCAACGCGGTGGCGGTGATCGACACGCGGCTGCTCGCGGTGAAGGGCTATCTCCCGACGGCGGCGTTCCCAAGCAAATTAAAGGTGACACCCGACGGCAAGCGGCTAGTGATCGCCTGCGCGAAGGGGCTTGGTTCGGGACCGAACGGCGGCGAGCACTTCACGCCGGGCGAGGAGGGACGTTCCATCGGTCGGCTGATGAAGGGCGTCGTCCAAATCTGCGACATCCCCGACGACTCCGAACTTGCCGAACTGACGCAGCAGGTCGTCGAACGTAATTTCCACATCGAACCCGCCTCCGACGACGGCGAAAACCCCGTCCCGCAGATCGTCGGCAAGCGCGAGAGTCCGATTGAGTACGTCGTCTACATCACGAAGGAAAACCGCACGTACGACCAAATCTACGGCGATTACCCCAAAGGCAGCGGCGATCCGTCGTTGGCGCGTTTCGGCATCCATCGCACCGTTGAGAACCGCGACAAGTCGAAGGTGGTCGAAAACGTCAATGTGATGCCGAACCATCGCAAGTTGGCGGAACGGTTCGCCATGTACGACAACTTCTACTGCGACGCCGACCACTCGGCGGACGGGCACCGCTGGCTCGTCGGCGTCTACCCGAACGAGTGGGTGGAAACGGGCGTCTCGGCGTCGTACGGCGGGCAACGTTCCGGCGCGGTCGTCACGGACGCTCCGGGCAGACGCTTGATGGTCGGCGCGAGCGGCGCAATCTACCCGGAAGACTACAACGAGGCGGGCTCCATCTGGGAGCACCTCGAACGCCACAACATCCACTTCTGGAACTACGGGCTCGGCTTCGAGTTCGCGGGCGGCTTTGAAGACCAACAACACCGCTACACGGGCATCCGCATCCCGATCAACTACCCGATGCCGCAGGCGTTGTACGAACGCACCTCGCGGAACTTCGCCACGTACAACACGAACGTCCCCGACCAGTTCCGCGTCGATATGTTCGAGAAGGAACTGAACGAGCGGTGGTTGAGCGGCAAGGAACCGTTCCCGCGTTTCATCTCGATGATGCTGCCGAACGATCATGGCGCGGGCGAGCGTCCCGCCGACGGTTACCCGTTCTTGGAGTCGTACATGAGCGACAACGACCTTGCGTTGGGCAGAGTCGTTGAAATGCTGTCGAAATCGCCGTGGTGGGACAAGATGGTGATCATCGTGACGGAGGACGACTCTCAGGCGGGGCTCGATCACATCGACGCGCACCGCAGTTTGTGCCTTGTCATCAGCCCCTACGCGAAGCGCGGTCATGTGTCGCGCACGCACGTCAGTTTCGGGTCGATCATCAAGACGTTCGAGCACATCCTTGGGATTCCGGCGTTGAACCAGTACGACGGCGGCTCGTCGCTGCTGACGGACGCCTTCACCGCCGAACCGGATACGACGCCGTACGCGGCGTTCCCCGTCCATCCCGAAGTTTTCGACCCGCAAAAAGCGCTCGACCCGTACGACGAAAACTTCGATTGGGTCAGCGTGAACGAATACCCCGAAATCGACGGGTTCGACACGATTGAACTGCAGTTGAAGGAAGAGGTCGAGACGCTCGAAGGTTCCGACGATTAGTTGTGGGAGAGAGGGGGGGGGGCGGCGTGATGTCCTCGCGTCCACCGATCGCCGCGCTGATCGCGGAGTTTTTAGGTTCGATGTTCCTCGTCATGGCGGCGATTTCACCGATCATCCTGTTCCATCAAGTGTTGGATGCGGGGATCGGCGTCGCCGTCGTCGCGGACGCGCTTGCCGTCGGGTTCATTCTGTTCGCGTTGATCGAACTGTTCGCGCCGATCAGCGGGGCGCACTTCAATCCGGCGGTCAGTTTCGCGTTCTGGTTCGCGGGGGAGATGCCGACGATGCGGTTGTTGCCGTACGTCGGGGCGCAGTTGGTCGGCGGGCTGTGGGGGACGGTTGCGGCGCACGGGATGTTCTATCATCTCTACCCGACGCTGGTTGAGGTGTCGGCGGTTGAGCGTTCCGGCGGCAACCACCTCGCCGAACTGTTCGGCACGTTCCTCCTTGTGCTGACGGTGCTCGTGTTGTCGTCGCGTCGGTCGGAGCGGACGCCGTTGGTTGTCGGTCTGTTGGTGGGCGGTCAGTTGATGGCGACCTCCAGCACGATGTTCGCCAACCCGCAGGTCACTCTGGCGCGGATGTTCACGTACTCGGCGGCGGGGGTTCGTCCGGCGGACGGGGCGATGTTCGTCGTGATGGAGTTGGTCGGGGCGTCGCTGGCGGTTTGGTTGAGCCGGATTCTGTTGCGTTCGGAACGTTGAGAGCGGTTCAGCGATGTTATTGGGTTGTTTTTTGGAGAAGTCGATACGCCTTCCGCATCGCCGGTTCCGCCAGACGCCACAGCCCCAACCGCACCGGCGCAATCCCTTTGAGGAACGTGCCGAACTCCGCCCGCGTCGCGCCGAACGACTCCTTGAACTTGACGAGCCCCTCGTTCTCAGGTGGCGACGCCCCGAAATCGACGCGCTCGCACCCGGCGTAGAGCGCGTCCGTCAGCGCGGCGTGATAGAGCGCGTGGTTCGGGCTGTAACGCCGTTCCTCCGGGACGCTCGCCGCCATCCAGACCGTCATCGTTTTGCCAAAATGGAGGTAGAGCAGTCCCGCCACGATCCGCGCCTCGCGCTCCGCGACCAGCAACCGCCCGATGGGCGAAAACGTCAGATGACGCACCATGTCGCGCGGCTTGGCGAGGCTGTCGAATCGATCCATCGTCGCGGCGTAGAGGTCGTAGAAGTCGTCCGCGTCCGATACGACCAACGCGGGGCGCACGCTCACGCCCGACTTTTCCGCGCGTCGCACGTCCGTCCGAACGCTTCCTTTGTAGTTCTCCCACAGCGTTTCGACGTGCTCCGGCAGTCCCATCGAGTGGGTGAACTTCGATTCGATCTTCTCAAACCCGGACGCGGAGAGCGCGTCGCGCCAACGCCCGAAGTCGGACGGCGGAGGCGTCAACGTGAGCGCCGAGCGTCCCAATCGCCGCGCGGACGACTCCCACGCGCGAAGCGCGTCCTCTATCGGCGGGTCGTCCTCGTTCGACAACAGCCCGCCGAACAGATGCCAAGGAGCCGCCTCCTCGAACGACCAGAACGGCAGCGGCGCGAAGGTCATCCCCGACCACGCGCCGACGCGCTCGCCGTCGCGGGTCACGAAGTAGTCGCCCGCGCGGTACGGCGGATAACTCGCGCAAAGCGTCTGCTTCCAAACGGACGAATGAAAGGCGCACGCATGGGGCAGGTCGCGGATGTAGGCGTCCCATTCGTCGGGATCGGAGGCGGGGGCGAACTCAAGCGGCATCCGTCGTCTCCTTCCGTCCATCCCGCAGAAGGATGAGCGACAACATCCCGGCGATCCCCGCGAACAACAGGACGACCGCGTGCAACGCGAACCCCGAAACCGTGCCCGTCTCAAACCCGACGCCGACGGCGACCATCGCCCACGTCCACGCCGCCTCAATCGACCCCACGTTGCCGACGCCCTGTATCGGCAAGACGTTGATCAGCCCCGCGAACGTCAGCGCGAACAGCCCTTGAGTCGGGGTGATGTGGTGAAACATCCGGTTCAACAAGAAGATTTGGAAGCCGTAACGCATCGCCAACGCGCCCGCCGAGTAGATCGACCCAAGAACGAACGGGCGGCTCCATGTCTGTTGCTTGAGATCAACCGCCAACCGTTCCAACCGCGACCCGATCCCCGGGACGCGCGCGAACCATGTCGGGTCGATGCGACGCGAGACGATCCAAAACGCGATCCCGCCGCCGATCCCTAACCCCGCGACGACGATCAACCCGGAAACGGTCGCCGACTCGACGCCCTGCGACTGAAACATCAGCCCCAGCGCGACCCCAAGACACAACATCCACCAAAGGTCGAGCGCGCCCGCCACCAGCAACGACGACGCCCCCCGCGACGCCGAAACGGACGCCTTCCCGCGCATCATCAGCACGTACGACAGGTCGCCCGCCCGCATTGGCAGCATGTTCGACCAAAACGTTTGAGCGCACACGATCCCGTACACCATTCGCCACGAAAAGCCGCCGCCGAGCAACGCCTGAAACCGCGCCGCCTTCAACCCGATAAACACCAAATACGCCGCGAACCCGATCAGGAGCTCCGTCGGGCGGAGACGGGCGAGCGCGTCGCCGAGCAGACGAAGATCGACCGACTGCAGCAATAGGTACGCGGCGGCAAGTCCAACCCCCGTCACGACGACGGCGCGCCCCCATCGCGACGCCCTAATCGCCATCGTCTTGATTCGGCGGGAGAGAACGGCGGGTGGAATCGTCCAACATGAGGGTCAAGTCCGCCATGCGTTCCTGCATGTCGCGGATTTCACTCAGCACCGCTTTGATATCCGTCCGCATCTCGGACAGTTCGCGGCGCACGTCCTCTTTCGGCAGGGAGCGATGTTTCGCCCATTTGTACAAAAGGATGAACGGCAGCGTGCCGATCAACGTCAGGCTGCCGAAGATGATCGAAATTGCGAGAATACCGCCATCCATCATCGTGGGTTACTCACTCGTTCTGTTTTGTATTCCGGCGCGTTGACAGGGACCGATTCTCGCGGATCGTTCAGCGGCGGGCGGTTGAAGTCCGACAAGGTTTGATCGGCGAGCAACTCGCGGATCGTGCGGAGCTCGTCGCGCAGTTCGTTCATCTCCGACCGCAACGCCGCCGTGTCCTTGTCCGACGACTTCGGCTTCTTGTTCCCGATCCACCACGCGATGCCGATGGCGACCGCGAACATGCCGCCCATCAAGCCGACCCCCGCCGCGACGATCAGAAACTTCAAGGGCCCGATAAACTCTTCCAAACGTCCGTCTCCCCCTCAATTACGACTCGTCGCGCGACAGCGATTTTCGTTCCGACTCGCCCTGAGCCGGCGTCAAGTCCGCGAGCAGTTCGCGCATGTCGCGCAGTTCGTCCCGCAACTCGTTCACCTGAGACTGCAACCGTTCAAGGTCTTCCGAGTTCGCCGCGTTCCCCTCAAACAGCCGCTTCAACACGGCGGGCAGGATTGCGACCCCCGCCGTGATCATGCCGACCGTGCCGACGGTCAACAGAAACAGGAACATGAACTGCATGATCGAACCGTCAAACAAGGGGGCTTCTCACTCGTCGCGGGGAAGCGCTTTGCGCTCCGTGTCGTTCACCGTGAGCGTCAAGTCCGCGAGCATTTCGTGCATGTCGCGCAGTTCTTCGCGCAGGGCGCTCATCTGATTTTGCAGACTTTCCGTATCTTCTCCATCCGGTTTCGACTTCCTGCCGGAGATGCGCTCCGCGATTCCGGCTCCGATGACGATCATCGCCACCATGATGCCGATGCCGCCCATCACGAACATGAACTTGATAATGTCCGTAAAATCTTCCATCGCCCGTCGCCTCATTTCTCCATGTCGCGGGAGAGCGCTTTGCGTTCCGAGTCGCCGATCATCAGCGTCAAGTCCGCGAGCAGTTCGTGCACGTCGCGCAGTTCTTCGCGCAGACCCAGGACCTCATCGCGTAACTCGTCGATGTCGCGTTTCGACGTACTGCCCGTCAGCCGCTGTTTTTTGATCTGAAAGTCGTAAATCAGCGCCGCGAGCCCCATCAGCAGCCCGCCGCTGACGGTGACGATCAGAAAAATGTATTTGAACACTGATTCCATTTTGAGATGAGTCCTTCACTTCTTGGCTCATGTAGTGTCAAAGGTGTCATCGTGGCAAACCACAAAGTGTCATTCTGAGGCTCCTGCCGAAGAATCCCGAAGACCACCGACGTCAGCCGTTCCGGGATTCTTCACTACGTTCAGAATGACAAGATTTACTCACCCATTCACCTCTGAGGCTACATGAGCCAAAAACTATTGGGCGAAGGCGTTCCATTGGTCGTTGAGAAAATCGGCGTCGCTGTCGCCGTTGAACACGACGACGCGGTAACGGTTGCGCGAGTGCTCGTTCTGTTTGAGTTCCCACGCGCCCGCGATGCAACGGCTCGGCGAGATGCCGAGTTGCCCGTCCACGCGCCAGGGCACGGGGTGCTCCGGGTTGTCGGGGTGATCGAGGAACGCGATTCCGGCGGGCGTGTCGCGTCCCGCAATCGGCATCGAGACGCCGACCCACCGAGCACGTTGTCCCTCCGCTTCGGGTAAACCAAGTCCCTCGCTCGTCAGGGCGCGTCCGCCCGTCTCCTTGCGCCAGGGCATCCGCAGGAACAGCCCGCCGTACCCGTACTTGCCGAAGGTGAGGTCGGTCGCGGCGGTGAGCAGCCAATCGAGGTCGAGCGTGTAGAAGTCGCCGGAGTCGGTGAGCCGCCAGTGCTGCATCTCGGTCAGCATGAGCGATTTGGTGGGCGACAGCCACTTCGTCGTGACATCCCACGCGGCGCGGTTCGCATTGACGACGGGCAGGTTCAGCGCGGAGGGGTCGAAGGAGCCGTCTTTCGGGTCGTTCGTGTGTCCTTCCGTCCAGAAGCCGACGCCGTTCACGTCGTTCAGTCCGACGTACAGTCCGTGTTGCCAGAGGTGGTGTCCCGGTTGGTTCTCGGTGAGGACCCCGTTGCCGTCCGGCGCGACGAGCGGGTGGATGTACGGACGATGGCGACGCTGCGCCATCTGCGTCACGAAAGGCGTGTCCGCTCCGTCTCGGTAGATTTCGAGTTGATCGGGTTGGTGTTGTTCTCGCAGAGACGTCGGAGCGTTCATCGAGCCGTTGTCCTCAGTTTGATGACAGCCAATGACCACAAACGCGGGGGAATCGGGGAGCACGATACCCGACTCGTCGGCGATTTGGAAGTGGCGCGGCGGGTGGGGATTGCGTGATAGCGGACGCCTGATCGCCAACCGAGCACGCAAGGCGGGGAGGCGATCTCTCCCGACCGCCTCCCCGCCCTTGAACTTAACCAATGTCCGTCGCCGCGTCAGCGCGGGGTTTTCAACCGCCCCCACGTCGAAGACAGTTTCCCGGTCGGCTCGACCGCGCTGGGTCCGCCGAGTCCGAGCATCACTTCCTCGACCTGGTTTTCGCTGAGGGCGACGTTGAACAAGCCGACCTCATCAATCGTGCCGCTGTAGAACTCGCTCGGATTGCCGCCCGTCATGCGCGCGCCGATGAAGACGGGGGTCGCCGTGTCGGTGTTCTGTGGGCCGCGCGGTTGCGTGGCGATCTCCTTGCCGTTCACGTAGACTTTCATCTCCGCGCCGTCGTAGGTCGCCGCGACGTGGTTGAATTCGCCGTTGTCGAACTGCCCCGCCGCCGCGAGTCCCCACGGCGCGACTTCGCGGTGGAAGTTGATCGTGCCGGTGCCGTTCGCGGTGAGAATGTACGCGCCGACCACGCCGCCGTTGAACTTGCCGATCACCGTGCCGCCCGTCGTGGGTTTGACCCACGCGGTGATCGAGAACGGCGCGGCGGCTCCGAAGTGGAGCGTGGGCGCCGAGTCGAGCAGTTCGACGTAGTTGCCGCCGTTGAAGTCGAGCGCGGTGCCGTACTTGCCCGCCACCCATTCGGGAGCCTTCGTCAGTTTGCCCTCGTGTCCGCCGGTGGCGTCCGCCGCCGCCGCGCCCTTGCCTTCATCGAAGAGCCACATGCCGACAATCGTGTCCTCATCGATTTCCGCGCGGGCGATTGAGAGCGAGAGACAACATGCCGTCGCCGTCATCAGTGAAACGATCCATCGCGTTCGCGTCGATCTCATCACAACGTGCCTCCGATTGAGAGAGAGAAGGTTGCGAACTCTCCGATATCCGGGCAGAAGCCAAACGCGCTTTGCGTGCTGTGTTTCTCGCGCAAATGACATTCACGCGCGATTGCCGCCATTATGCGATAAGTCTTGGTTTGATTTCCAGTCTTCCGGCAAATTGTCGTTTTTGAAGCGGTAGATGATGTGTGGGTTGAACGGGTAGCGCCCCATGCCGTCGCCGTAAAGCGAGAAGCCGCCGACGTTCGTCGCGCTGTCCGGCACTTCAAACCGCACGCGCAAGAACCCGTCGTCTTTGAGCGCGGTCTGGAGCGAGTCCGTCATGGTGAACATGATCTTCGTCACATCGCCGTACGAGCCGTGATGGACACCCGCCATGTGAGACAACACGCCGCGTATGTCCGCCGGGTCGTCCGCGAAGTGGAGCTCCGTGTGCGCCACGTCGTTCAGCGAGAGCCGCACGTCGCTCGGATGCTTCGTCGCGTCGGTCTGCGGGTAGTCCTGTTCCTTGCGGCGGGAGGGCCAATCGAGTTTTTCCGCGTCCGCCTTCGACGCGCCCTCGAAGACGATCTCCATCGTCTCGATCTGGTCGGGCGCGAGCCCTTCCGGCAGATTCAGGCGGTACTCGAAGTAGCCGGAGCCGCATCCCGCCACCTTCCCGTCGATCTCAAGAAACGCCTTGCCCGACCACTGCGCGTCCGCGAAATCCATCGGGCGGAAGCGCGAGAGGATCGTCCCCTCGTGAATCTTCTCGGAGACGGGCACATCGCCCTGAACGAGCACGTTCACGTAGTTGATCGCAAGACGCTTGCCCTTGCCGTCCTGAATCCAGACGGCGAGCGTGCAGAGCGCGGGCTCTTGGGGCAACGTCAGTTCCAGTTCGCCGAGCGGGTGGACGCTGAACCGCTCCCATGAGGCGGCGCGGTCGCCCTGCTTGTAGACCTTGTTGCGCCCGCGTTTGTCGATGCCCGTCAACTGCCAGTGCAGTTTGAGGTCGCTCGCCTCGACGCTCGACCAGTGACTGATCGCCACCGGAGCGAGAAGCGTGTCGTTTACGCCGTGCGCGGAACAGGGCGGCGCGTCGATCACGAGGAAGTCGAGCGCGTTCAGGTTGCGGATCGAGAAACCGGGCACGTGCGCGTTGTAGCCGAACTCCTTGCGGGAGCGGTCGTAGTTCATCACGCCGTTGTGTTCCCACTCGATGTCGCAGAGCTCGGTGTAGATGTAGCCGCACACCTTGTCGTGCTTGCGGAGTTCGTTCGTCTGGTATTTGAAGCCCCACGAGATATCCCGGTCGCCGCCGCCCGCCGACACCGCGCCGTACTCACTGTTGATGAGCGGCTCGACGTTCTGCTTGTTGCCGCCGATGTAGTTGAACTCGGAGCCGGGCGCGGTCTGATCGACGACGTGTTGGATGTGCTCGCGCGTCTTGTCGTAGTTGTCGATGTAGAAGTGCCACGAGTTGATGTCGGTCAGCACATGGTCGTACCGACAGGGCGAGTTGTCTTCGATGAGACGGGTCGCGTCGAGCGAGCGGGTCAGGTGGAACATCTGCTTCACCCAGTCCTGCGTCTGCTCGTCGTAGCCTTCGTCGTCCAGCCCCCACGTCTCGTTGAACAGTATCCACGCGATGACGGACGGGTGGTTGTAGTCGCGGGCGATGGCGTCTCGCAGCATCTGTTCCCAGTAGGCGCGGGAACGTTCGTTGTCGCGGCGGTAGTTCGGCAGGTCGTACAGAATCAACATGCCGAGCCGGTCCGCCCAGTAGTACAAACGCGGCTCATCCACCTTGATGTGGATACGCAGGCAGTTGAAGCCGAACTCTTTTTTGGCGCGGTCGATGTCGTCGCGGATGATGTTGTCGCTTGGATAGGTATGGATGCTCGTCGGGTGGAACGACTGATGCAACGCGCCCATCAGGTAGACGGGTTCGCCGTTGAGCAGGATGTACTCGTACGGCTTGTCGCCCCATTTGCCGCGCGTGATCTCCCTCATCCCGAAGTACGTGCGGACGGAATCGATCTGCGACTCCGCTTTGAGCAGCGTCACGTTCATCTCGTAGAGGTGGGGGTTGTCGGGGCTCCACAGTTCCGCGTCGGGGATTTGCACGGTGATCCGCACGACGGTGCGATAGCCGTTGTGGAGCACCATGCGACGGATTTCGGGCATTCCCGGGTTCAAAAACGAGAGTTCGACGGCGAATTCGTCCGGCTTCCCGGCGACGGTGATGTCGACGTGCGCCTGTTCGCCCTTCACGTCGGGGGTGATGTGCACGTAGCGGATCCACGCATCGCCCGTCGATTCGAGATAGACCGTCTGCCAGATGCCGCTCGTGCGCGTGTACCAGCCGATCTGTTTGCCCGATGGATATTCGGGGTTCGTGTCGTCCACAACGCGGGCGACGACCGTGTTCGAGCCCGGCTGGAGAAAGTCGGTGATTTCCAACTGAAACGGCGAATAGCCGCCCCGATGCACGCCCGCGAACTTGCCGTTCACCCAAACTCTTGCGCCCCAATCGACCGCGCCGAATTTCAAATGGACGCGATGCGTGCGCCACTCGTCGGGCACGGTGAATGTCCGTTTATACCACGCAATACCTTGATAGTCGGGCTGTTCGATACCGGAATAGGAACTTTCCCAAGGGAACGGCACGGCGATCTCGCGTGAGAAATGGCGGTTGCCGGACTGCCAGCCTTCCGTCAACCCGATGTCGTTCGGGTCGAACTCGAACTCCCAGATGCCGTTGAGGTTCAGCCACTGTTCGCGTTGAAAGTCGGGGCGTGGATGCTCGGTGCGAGGGATGTACCGCATGTTGACCCTGTTCTCCATCTGCATCGGCGTAAACTCCTGAGGTGAGATGGAGGATACCTCACGGTCGGTTCGCGCCGCAATGGAAGGAGGCTTAACGTTGATCCGGCGCAGGGTTCGGGTTATCGTCAACAGCGGCGGCGAAAATCGGCTTCCCATTTCACTCGGACGAAGGACGTTTGCGTTTGATCACGTTGAGTTGCAGTTCCTGTTGTATTCCGGCGTACGGGTTTGACGACTTCCTCGCGTTGGTGAAAGAGTCCGGCTACACCCACTTTGAAACGTTCGTCACTTGGACGGGCAGCAAACTCGACACGACCGACGAACCGCTCCGCGAGGCGAAACGCCGAATCACCGACAGCGGGTTGAAACTGTCGTCGCTCAACATCGAGAACATCCCCGCCGAAGACGTAGACGCGCAAGACGCTCGCTTTGAACGCCAGAAACGCCACATCGACGCCGCCATCGAACTCGGAGCGCGCACGGCGAACTTCAAAGGCGGCAAGCGCGCGGACGCCGACCTTGACGCGCTGCTGAAAGGCGTCGAACGGTTGGCGCGTCATGTGGAAGACCTGCCGATTGAGCTCGCCGTCGGGAACCATCACGGCAATCGGGTCGAACGGTTGGAGGACTTCAATCGGCTGTTCGCGGAGATCGATCACCCTAAAGTCGGCATGTTGGTCGATATCGGGCATTTCCACTCGGCGGAGGAACCGATTCCGCCGATCATGGACACCCACGCCGACCGGATCAAACTACTCCACACGAAAGACCAGATCGGGACGCGCTCCGTCGCGTTCGGGTTGGGCGAGATCGATAACGCGGGGCTGTTGCGTCAGGCGCGGCAGTTGGGTTCCCTCGTCGTGGAGGTCGAGGTGGAGGACAAGGAGAACTCGCCGACGTACATTCGGGCGGCGCGTCCCTACCTCCAAGCGATGTTGGATGCGTAACCAATCACGCCAAGTCCCCTTCGTGTCATTCTGAGCGAAGCGAAGAATCCCGATTACGACCCGCTGAGTCCGGGATTCTTCGTCGTGTCGCTCCTCAGAATGACAAGGGGGTGGTGAGCACAACGGTCGAGGAAGGATCAAAACAGATGGCATTTGCGCGCGCGGACATTCTGAAACGGTTGCGGGAGAACGTGTCGAAAGGCATCCCCATCGTCGGGGGGGGCGCGGGGACGGGCATCTCCGCCAAGTGCGCCCAGACGGGCGGCATCGACCTCATCATCATCTACAACTCGGGACGGTTCCGCATGGCGGGGCGCGGTTCGCTGTCGGGCATCATGCCGTACGGCGACGCGAACCAGATCGTGGTCGATATGGGGCGCGAAGTGCTGCCCATCGCGCGGGACACGCCCGTGTTGGCGGGCGTCTGCGGCACCGACCCGTTCCGGTTGATGGAGGTGTTTCTGCCGCAGTTGAAGGCGATGGGCTTCTCCGGCGTGCAGAACTTCCCGACGGTGGGGCTGATCGACGGCGTCTTCCGCGCGAACCTCGAAGAAACGGGGATGAGTTACGATCTTGAAGTGGACATGATCCGCATGGCGCGGGAACTCGACATGCTGACGACCCCCTACGTCTTCGACACGAACGAGGCGCGAAAGATGGCGGCGGCGGGCGCGGACATCCTCGTCGCGCATATGGGGCTGACGACGAGCGGCAGTATCGGCGCGGAGACGGCGCTCACCCTTGAAGAGGCGGCGAAGCGCGTCCAGGAGATTCGAGACGCCGCCGTCGCCGAGCGATCCGACGC
>JAQBWJ010000014.1 GCA_027625215.1 Candidatus Poribacteria bacterium | reverse complement strand
GACGATGGCGTCCGTCCCGGCGAAGGTGGCGGGGGTGGAAGAACTCGTCGTTTGTCTTGCGCCGGGTCGGGATGGGAAGGTGCATCCGGCGATGCTCGTCGCGGCGCGGGAGTGCGGCGTGTCGGAAGTGTATGCGTGCGGCGGCGCGCAGGCGATTGCGGCGATGGCGTACGGCTCCGAGTCGATCCGGCGGGTGGACAAGATCGTCGGACCGGGCAACCCGTACTCGCAGTTCGCCAAAAAAGAGGTGTTCGGCGTCGTGGACACGGACAAGATCGCGGGTCCCTCCGAAATCCTCGTCATTGCGGACGAGTCGGCGACGCCCGCGTTCATCGCCGCCGACCTCATCTCGCAGGCGGAACACAGCGAGGACTGTTCGTCTATCCTCGTGACAACCTCACGGGAGATCGCCGACGCGACGAACGTTGAACTCGAACGGCAAGCGCCGACGCTTCCGCGCGCGGAGGTGATACGTGGCTCGTTCGCGGAGTTCGGCGCGGCGTTTCTCGTGGAAAACCTCGATGCGGCGGTTGAACTGACGAATCGGATCGCGCCGGAGCACGCGGAAGTTCACACACGCGACGCCTTCCAACTGGCGACGCGCCTGCGGAACGTCGGCGGGATATTCGTCGGCGAGTGGGCGCCCGAAGCGTTGGGCGATTACGTGGCGGGTCCGAACCACATCCTCCCGACGGGCGGCACGGCGCGGTTTTCGTCGGCGATGGGGGTGTCGGACTTCGTGAAGACCTCGAACCTGTTGGCGTACTCGGCGACGGCGTTGGCGCGGCTGACGGAGACAGTCGTAACGCTGGCGTAGGCGGAAGGGTTGGAGGGGCATGGGGCGGCGATGACGGTTCGATCTGCGAACCAGTCCAAATTTGGTGTATCCAATTGAGTGACAAATTGATTGATATTCAAAGAATCCAGCGGGTACCACTACGTCAAATCTGGCAGAACGAAGCAACAGATTTTACCCCGTGGCTCCAAGATAATCTTGACGTTCTTAACGACGTTCTAGATTTGGATTTGACGGGAGCCGAGCGGGAACAGTCCGCCGGAGACTTCAACGTTGATTTGGTCGCAGAAGACGCAAGTGGCAATACCGTGATTATTGAGAATCAGCTGGAACGCAGCAATCATGATCACCTTGGGAAACTGGTCACGTATCTTTCAGCGATGGGTGCCAAATCTGCGATTTGGATTGTTTCTGACCCTCGCCCTGAGCACGTCGGTGCGATCGCTTGGTTAAACGAGTCTTCTGCTGCTGATTTTTACTTGGTCAAGTTGGAAGCAATCCGTATAGGGGAATCCAGTCCTGCTCCCCTGCTAACGGTTATTTCGCAACCTAGCATCGAAGGCAAGAGCGTCGGAGCAACTAAGAAGGACATCGCCGAGAGACATGTGTTGCGGCGTGAATTCTGGACTGGGCTGCTCGAGGACGCAAAAAACAAAACACGACTTCATGAGAACATATCACCGGGCGATTACAGCTGGATTTCGGCAAGCGCAGGCATCCGTGGATTGGGATACAATTATTCTGTGACTCAGCATGGGAGTGCTGTAGAGCTCTACATTGATCGCGGTAAAGAATCTGGGGAAGAAAACACGAGGATTTTCGAAACTCTAGAAGCCCAGAAGATCACCGTCGAGAGTGAATTTGGTGAGGAACTGGAATGGGAACGACTTGAAGGTCGCCGAGCCTGCCGTATTGCGCGCAGATATGAATCCGGTGGTTACAGGGACAAGGATCGCTGGGATCAAGTGTACACACAAGTCGTCGATGCAATGATTCGATTGGACAAGGCTCTTCGAGGTCATATCCATAATCTTCGAGTAAAATAAGCACTCTACAGAACAGGAAGTATCCCGCGTGCCGGACAAACCGCTCTCAACCCGTTTCCTCCGCGACAACCTGAATTCGCTCACCCCGTACCATGTCGAGCCGATCCCCCACCGCATCAAACTCGACGCGAACGAATCGCCCTACGACGTGCCGGAGCTGATCAAGGGCGAACTCCGCGACGCGCTCGCCGATCTTCCCCTGAACCGCTACCCCGACAGCGAGGCGGCGGTACTGAAGGCGGCGTTGGCGGAACATCTAGGGGTCGAACCGTCGCACATCGCCGTCGGCAACGGGTCGGACGAACTGATCGCCGCGTTGATCCTCGCGCTCGCCCGCGACGACGCCCGCGTCATCTCGCCGGAGCCGACCTTCTCGATGTACCGCATCCTGTCGCAAGTGGCTGGAGTCGAGTTTGTCGGCGTCCCGCTCGGCGCGAACTTCGAGATCGACCCCGAATCGCTCGACGCCGCGATTCAACCAAACGGCACAAATCTCGTCTTTTTCAGTTACCCGAACAACCCCACCGGAAACTGTTGGGATGTCGGCGCAATCGAATCGCTGCTCGTTCAAGACAACGTTCTGGTTGTGATGGACGAGGCGTACTTCGAGTTTTCGGGACTGACATTCCTGCCGCGACTCGCGGAACACAAGAACCTGATTGTGCTGCGGTCGTTCTCGAAGGCGTTCGGGTTGGCGGGGTTGCGCGTCGGTTATATGATCGCCGACCCGGAATGGGTCGCGTGCGTCGACAAGGTGAGATTGCCGTATAATGTCAATGCGTTCAGCCAAACGGCGGCGCGAATCCTGTTGCGTCACGCGAAGACGGCGGAGGAACTCGTCGGTCAAATCCTCGCTCAACGCGACCGGGTCGCGGCGGCGATGGCGGCGAGCGAGGCGTTCCACCCGTTTCCGTCGGACGCGAATTTCGTCTTCTTCCGCGCGAACAAAGGCGCGGAGACGATCTTCCGTCGGTTGGTCGACGCGGGGATTCTCATCCGCAACCTGAACCGACCCGGCGCGATGGCGAACTGCCTGCGCGTCACCGCCGGAACGCCGGACGAAACGACGGCGTTCCTGAACGCGCTTCGTCTCGAAGGATAAGGACGCTCTCATACCAGTGAAGGAGTCCACCTCACAATGCTCAGACTCCCACGACTGCGCGATCTCGACCCCGATCTGACGCGGCAACATCTGCCGTTTTATCTGCGGACGGAATGGTTGTTCATCGGCGTCGCGGCGGCGATTCTATCGCACTTCTTTTGGGCGTTGGCGACGATTGTCGAACGCCCGTTCGATTACCGATTCTACCTGCAACTAAGCGTCTCCGTTTTTGTAACGGCATCCTCGTTCGGGTACTTCTATGCGCGCGTCGGCAGCCGATTTCTTGGGGTATCATGGTTGCGGATTCTGCGCGGCAAAGAGCGCATCTTCGACACGCGGCTCGGTCGGATGACGGTTGCGGTCGGCGTGGCGTTGGCGGTGTTGCCGCAGGTCATCAACGGGCTGTTGGCGGCGGAGTTTTTACTTCCCGTTCCGTTTTACAGCGGCGCCATCGTCGGGATGAGTGTCTCCTTCTTCCTCTGGGTGATCGGGCTGCCGCGTTGACACGAATGGGTCGCTTCCCCTGCCAGGGGACTCGCGTTGCGAGGGCGCGTCCCGCGAGGATGGGGGATTCGGTCCCCCCCAAGAACCGTGAAGGGTTGAATTTGGTGGCACGACGCGGACAAGTCTCCCGCAAAACGGGCGAAACACAGATCGAACTTGAACTGAACCTCGACGGCACGGGCAAAAGCGACATCCGCACGGGCGTCGGTTTCCTCGACCACATGCTTGATCTCGTCGCCAAACACGGCTTTCTCGATCTGAGCGTCCGCGCCGAAGGCGACCTCCAGGTCGATTTCCACCACACGACCGAAGATGTCGGCATCTGTCTCGGCATGGCGATTGCCCAAGCCATCGGCGACAAGGCGGGGATGCGGCGCTTCGGCGGCGAGACGATTCCGATGTACGAAGCGTTGGCGACCGTGAACATCGACCTGTGCGGGCGTCCTTTCCTCGTTTGGAACACGCCGCTCGACGGCGGTAAAGTCGGCGACTTCGACGCGGAGTTGGCGGAGGAGTTCTTTCACGGCGTCGTGAACCACTCCGGCGCGACGATGCACGTCAACGTTCCCTACGGCGCGAACCGTCACCACCTCATTGAAGCGGTGTTCAAGGCGTTCGCCCGCGCGCTGGATCAGGCGACGAGTCTCGACCCGCGCGTGCAGGGGGTGTTGTCCTCGAAGGGAAGCCTCTGATGATCGCGGTGATCGACTACGGGATGGGCAACCTCCGCAGCGTTCAGAAGGGGCTGGAGCATGTCGGGGCGAACGCGGTCATCACGGACGATCCGAACGTCCTGCGCGAGGCAAACGCCATCGTCCTGCCCGGGCAGGGCGCGTTCGGCGCGGCGATGAACCGACTTGACGAAGCGGGCATGACTCAAGCGGTCAAGGACGAAATTGCGAGTGGGAAACCGTTTCTCGGTATCTGCATCGGCATCCAACTGCTGTTTGAATCGAGCGAGGAAGCGCCCGGAGTCGCGGGGTTGGGCATTCTGCCCGGCACGGTGACAAAGTTTCGTCCCGAACGCCTCGCGGAAGGTCAAAAAGTTCCCCATATGGGTTGGAACGAGTTGAGCCTCAAGCAATCGATTCCGCACTTCAGCGACGTGAAGAACGGCGATTACGTCTACTTCGTCCACTCGTACTACCCAGACCCGTCCGACACGTCGGTCATCGCCGCGACGACCGATTACGGCGTGGAGTTCGCCTCCGCCGTCGCGTACGAAAACGTCGTGGCGACGCAGTTCCATCCGGAGAAAAGTCAGCGGGTGGGGTTGAGCATTCTGCGGGCGTTTGCCGAGCTCGTCGCCTGAGGATCGTCAACTCCGGCGCGCGATTTCATCACTCTTGACGACCCTTCGCGTCGAATCGCCCGAGCTCCAATGTCGACATAATGCTTGAAGTCGCTAATCGGGTTGAGTATGAACGGTGTATAGGAGAACCCCCTTCCCAACCTTCCCCCACAGGGGGAAGGGGTTCATCGTCCCTCTCTTGCACACTAAATGAAACTCAATCGGACTTCTGACTTCGTGAAATAACCAGCCCCGTTCCGACCACGCGCGTTTTTCGATACGATAGGCGGCGTGATTCTCAAGAGCGCGTTTCGCCCGCGTTCGAGAATGACGAATCCCGCCCATGCCAATCTACGCCGCCGCAAACCGAGCGAGGGAAGGACTTTCGCGATGCCCAACGAGATCATCCTCCGCGTTTACCAACCGTCCGATCTGGACGCGCTGCGACGCATCACGATCATCTGCTTCGACGGCGTCAGCATCGACCGCAACATCGAATCGCGGTTCGGCGTGATCGGCGGGAAGAGTTGGGAATGGCGCAAGGCGCGTCATATCGACGCGGACGTGACGGCGCAGCCCGACGGCGTGTTCGTCGCGGCGGATGGCGACGAGCCGGTCGGCTACATCACCTCGCGCGTCGATCACGACAGCAAGATCGGGTGGATCCCGAACCTTGGAGTTCTGCCGGAATATCGCGGGCAGGGACTCGGCAAACGGCTGATGGAGCGTTGCTTCGAGTACCAACGCGAGCAGGGCATGGAATACCTGAAGATCGAAACGCTCGCGCAGAACGACATCGGCTCGAACTTTTATCCCGCCGCCGGATTCATCGAAGTCGCGCGCCAGATTCATTACCTCAAACCGCTCCGCGATTCCGGCTGACTCCCCAAATCCGTGCGATCCGCCTCGCATTCCGCTATGATGAGCGCAGGGAGTGGAGAAGAGATCGGGTTATGAGCATCATTTTCATTGGAATCTTGCTGGTCGCCGTTGGGCTTGTTTCGACGTTGTTGAACTTGGGGCAAATGAGCGTCCCGTCGTGGCTGTTTTACGTCGTGATCGGGCTGTTGACGGTGCGGCAGGGGTGGAAGGAGTGGCAGTCGGAACAACGTCTCCGCACATTGGAACAACGGTATTTCTCCGCGCCGACCCGCGCGTTCGACCCTGAAGCCTCGCCCTCCCGATCCGTCTCCGACACGCCGCCGACGCAGGCAAACGCCGCGACAGAGACCGCATCCGACCCATCGCCCCAACAGATGACCGAGAACGAAGCCGCCCGCGATCTCGGCTTTGAACCGGACGACCGCGCCGACTGATTCTTTGGGGTAAAATGACAATACCAAGAACCACTTGCTGAGGAGACATCATCATGTCCAAAGTCACGCTTCATTCGACTGAAATCTCATGCGACGGCTGCACGAACGCGATCCGCATCGAACTGGAAGACCTGAAAGGCGTCAAGTCCGTCAAGGGCAATCACGCCAAACAGGAAGTCACCGTCGACTTCGGCGACCCGGCGACGCTCGACGCGATCAAAGCGCTGATGAACGAAATCGGCTATCCCGTAGACGCCGTACGATAATCGACGACCCGCGAGGCAGGCTCCGAATGAGCAACGCCCCTCCACAGACTGTCACGGAGACGTACCCCGTCATCGGGATGCACTGCGCGAACTGCTCCGGCACGATTCAGCGGACATTGTTGCGCCGGGTTGACGGCGTGACGGAAGCGGACGTGAACTACGCCTCCGAACGCGCCACCGTCACGTACGACCCGTCCGTCGCGTCGCGCGAGGCGATCTTCGCGGCGATCCGCCGCGTCGGCTACGACGTGGTGGAGGCGTCGCCCGACGACTCGCTGGAAGATTCCGAAGAACAGGCGCGCGAGGCGGAGATCGTCGACCAGCAGCGCAAGTTCCTCGTGGGCGTCGCGTTCGCCGCGCCGTTGTTTCTGTTGAGCATGGCGCGCGATTTCCACCTGATCGGCATGTGGTCGCACGCTCTCTGGGTGAACGCGCTGATGTGGGGGTTGGCAACGCCTGTGCAGTTCTACACGGGTTGGGACTATTACGTTGGCGGTTTCAAGTCCGTGCGTAACCGTTCCGCGAACATGGACGTGCTCGTGGCGATGGGTTCGTCTGCGGCGTACTTCTATAGTCTCGTCGTGATGTTCGGCGGCGGCGCTTTCGGGGCGCATGTTTATTTTGAGACGGCGGCGGTCATCATCACGCTCATCAAACTCGGCAAACTGCTCGAAGTGCGAGCGAAGGGCAAAGCGGGCGCGGCGATCAAGCGGCTCATGGGTCTGCGGGCGAAGACGGCGCGCGTCATCCGCGACGGGCAGGATGTCGATGTCCCGATAGACGACGTGCGCGTGGGCGACCTCGTGCGCGTCCGTCCCGGCGAGAGCATCCCCGTCGACGGCGTCGTACGCGACGGCGGCTCGTCCGTCGATGAGTCGATGCTGACGGGTGAAAGTTTGCCCGTACGCAAAGAGATCGGCGATGAGGTGGTCGGCGCGTCGTTGAACAAACTTGGGACGCTCACCGTCGAGGCGACGCGCGTCGGCAAAGCAACCGCGTTGGCGAATATCATCCGACTCGTCCAACAGGCGCAGTCGAGCAAAGCGCCCGTTCAACGGTTGGCGGACCAGGTGTCGGGCGTATTCGTCCCCATCGTGATCGGCTTGGCGGCGCTGACGTTCGCCTTCTGGATGTTCGCCGTCGATGCCGGGTTCACCGCCTCGTTCATCCGACTGGTCGCCGTACTTGTAATCGCCTGCCCCTGCGCGCTCGGTCTTGCGACGCCAACCGCGATCATGGTCGGCACGGGCAAAGGCGCGGAGCGCGGCGTCCTGTTCAAGTCGAGCGAGGCGCTGGAAAGGCTACACAAAACCCGCGCCGTCGTCCTCGACAAGACGGGCACGATCACGCGCGGAGAACCTGTCGTGACGGACGTGATTCCGTCCGACGGCGTCGACGGAAACGAACTGCTCCGCCTCGCGGCGTCGGCGGAGCGCGTCAGCGAACACCCGTTGGCGGAGGCGGTCGTCAAACATGCTCAGGCGATGGACGTTCCTATCGTGGATGTAACGGACTTTGAAGCGGTTTCCGGTCGCGGCGTCCGCGCGACGATGGATGGGCGTCCCGTGTTGGTCGGAAGCCGACGTTTCCTTGAATCGGAAGGCGCGGACGTGTCGTTGTTCCGCAAAGACGCCGACGAATTGGAACGCGACGCGAAGACGGTCGTCTGGGTCGCCGTCGAGGGCGTTCCCGTCGGACTGATCGCCGTCGCCGACACGATCAAGGACGGTTCCGCCGATGCGGTACGCGCCCTACAAAAACTTGGGATCGACGTGACGATGCTCACGGGCGACAACCGCTCGACGGCAGAGGCGATTGGTCGGCAGTCGGGCGTGAACCACGTCATCGCCGAAGTGCTGCCCGACGAGAAAGCGTCCGAAGTCATCCGCGTTCAAGGCGAACACGGGTTGACCGCGATGGTCGGCGACGGCGTGAACGACGCCCCCGCACTCGCCCAAGCGGATGTCGGCATCGCCATCGGCACAGGCACGGATGTCGCAATGGAAACCGCCGACGTAACCCTCATGAGCGGCGACCTGCGCGGCGTTCCGACCGCCATCGCGCTCTCCCGCGCAACGATGGCGGTTATCAAGCAAAACCTGTTTTGGGCGTTCGTGTATAACGTTGTGCTGATCCCGGTGGCGATGGGCGCGTTCATGGGCGTCGCGTGGGCGCCCGGCTTCGTCCGCGAACTTCACCCGATGTTGGCGGCGTTGGCGATGGCGTTCTCGTCCGTTTCCGTCGTGTCGAACAGCCTCAGACTTCGCTTCGCCCGTTTGGACGGATAACGTGCCTCGACTGCGCCACGCCACGACCCTGATTGTTCTCTCGCTGATCGTCTCCACGACAGCCAGCGCGGCGTTCCAGGACACGTTCGGCGGCGCGCGATCACTTGCCATCGGCGGCGCGGCGGTCGCCACGGCGGACGATCTCGACAGCCTCGTCGTCAACCCCGCCGGACTCATCAACCTGCGTCACGGCGACCACCGCCAACTCGTCTCCGCGACCTACGGCGGGCTGTTTCTCGGTCTGGATGACGGAAACCGCCTCTCTCAAAGTTACGTAGGGTACGCAACGGCGTCCGGCGACAAGACCGCGCTCGGCGTCGCGTGGAAACGGTTCGCGGCGGGCGCCCTGTACTCGGAAGACCGCGTTTCGGTCGGCGTCGCGCGAAAGGTACGGTTCGCGCAGCCGGAGGAAGAGACGGAGGAACGCTTGGCGTTGGGCGTGAAAATCGACCTGCTCGATTGGAACGCCGCTCCAACCGTCGGCGCGTCCGGCAACATCGTCGAAGACCTGAGCGGCTCGGCTCGGCTCGATTTGACCATCGGCGCAATCTTCAGACTGAGCGTGTCGGAGGGCGTCGTCGTCCCGCTTGGGGTGGCGCTCCATCATCTGAACACGCCGAACGTCGCGTCGTCTGAATCCCAAGTCGCGGAGGACGTGCCGACGCAAGTCGTCTTCGGAGTCGGCGTGATGGGCAGCAAGGCGAACTGGACATTCGATATCCGCATGGCGCAACGCGACGTGGATGTGAGGACAGGCATCGAATGGATCGTCAAGCCGGATGCGATCTACCTGCGCGGCGGGTTTCGGCTGGAGGGGCTCGCGCTCGGCACGAACTTCACCGTCGGCGCAGGTTATCACTTGACGCCCTCGACCCGGTTGGATTACGCCTATTGGCTCCCCGTCGGCAGCGTACTCGAAACGTTGGGCGGGCATCGTTTCAGCGTCCAATACCACTTCTAGGGAAACGCGATGTCTCCCAGCGGAACGGTTCAACACCCCCGCCGAATCGGACGGCGCGTCTCCCGAATGGCGTGGCGCGCGACGTTTGCGTTCATGTTTCTCATCGGGATCGCCGCGACCGCTCAACAGACCGACCCCCTCGGCAACACGCTCTTTTTTGGCACAGGGCAGGAAATCTACAAGTTCGACGCGAACTACGAGATTCTCGGCGGCGAGTCGTCCATCCTCCGCGACAAACGGTTCCGCGAAAAAACAGGCAACCGCAACTATTTCACCTTCGACATCAACCGCCCCAACCTGCGCCATCAATTGACCGTCGGCAACTTCCCGACGAAGTTCTCGTCGTTCTCGGTGAACAAGGAACTGTTCGACGCGATCCGGTGGCAGTTGTCGATCCCGCGAGCGCGCGGTTCGGCGACCGGATTCCTCGCGCGCACGACGAACAACTCGTTCGACTCGGCGGGGCGACCCATCGAAGGGCGCGAGATCACGAGTACCGGCGACTGGTTCTTGGCGGGGTTCCGCGCGGAGGCGAATCTAGGCGCGTGGCGGCTGCAAGTCGGCGAACTGCCTGAGTTCGCGCTGCCGTTGCCGCAAGTTGGCGTCAGTTTCGTGAACCGCTTCTTCACGAACTACGACCTCGCCCGCACCACGAACCCGTTCAAAGGCGTTGTCATCTCCCAACCGCCGACCGACCTCTACATCCGCATCCGCGACGACTCTCCCGAAGACGGCGACGGCGCGGCGGTCTACCGCATGACGGTACTGATCGACGGCGAAACGCGCTTCGACTTTCAAGGCGGCAACGAGCCCCCGACCGTCCTCCAACAGCCGACTTCCAGCCGCCGTTCCTCCGACCTGAACGCCCGCGTCGCGGACGGCGACGCCGAAATCGTGTACCGCTTCCCCTTGCTGAGTCCGCAAGAGATCGAATCCGTCCGATTCGTCCTCGATATTGCAAACGATTATCTCGTGGAACTGTCGAAGGACGGCGTGAACTATCAGCGCGAACTTCAAGCGGAAGGCAACGTGCGGGACGGCTCGAACCGCGCGACCAAACGGTTCTTCTACGGCGAACTGACCGATGAAACGACGTTCGGCATCGATCTGCAAACGACCTTGTGGGGCTTCGCCATCGAATCGGAAAAGACGTGGTACAGCCAGACGAAGCAGTACCCGATCTTCAACGCCGAACGCGACAGCCGCAGCGCGAGCGCATGGTATCTCGACCTCAACCGCCGTTTCGGACCTGTCTTCTGGCGCGGCGAATACACCCGCATCAACCCGTTCTTCGACGCCTCCAACTTCATCGACGACAACGACAACGACGACCCCTACCTCGACGCCCGCGAGCCGTCCGTACCCTTCGCCGGAAGCGACAAAGACGACCGCGACCGCGACGGCGTGAAGGACTGGGAAGACGATTTCGTCCTGTGGTGGGCGGACCCGCCGAAGTTCGTTTTGGGGTTGAACCGCGAGTCGATGGACTTCAACAACAACGGCGTTCCCGACAACCTCGAAGACGACGCCGTCCCGAACTACCGCCTCGATTACGACGAAGCGACCGAAGGCTTTCACACCTTCCTCAGTTTCGACATGCCCTTTGCGCGCGGCTTGTCGGTGATTCCCGGCTATTACGAGAAAGGCGTCATCACCTCGACGCAGCGCGCGGAAGGCGTCTACGGCATCCTCAGTTACGAACCCGAACGTATCCCCGGCTTCGGACGAGTCCGCGCCCGTTACACCATCCGCCGCGCGGAAGACTCGATCCCGGACAACTACATCGAACGCGGCAGGTTGATTGAGGACGAACTCGCGCTCGGCGACTATCTGAACAACATCCTGACCGTCATCCTCGACTATGATAACATTCGCTCGCTGGCGATCACGACGAAGTTCAAATACGAGCGCAACAACCTGTTCAACGTGGACAGGCGCGTAATCGACGCGCAGTTGATCCACCAGATACGGTATGACTGGAAGGTGCGCGACGACCTGACCATCGCGCCCGCATTCCGCAACGACCGAGTCGTCGGCTTCACCGTCCCGAACCGACCGCAGGACGAGGAGAACAACGTCCGAAACGCCTTCATCCTGACGATGACGCACCAAGTCGCCGACGAACTCCAACTGAGCGCGGGCGCGCAATACCTGACGTGGCGCGATTTTGTCGATGACCGCAACAATTACAACCGTCGCGTCGCGTTCATGGAAGTCGTGTTGGCGGGCGAGGCGTTCGGACAGAAGATCGGGATGATCGCCGCCGTGGATTTCGCCAGTCAGACGTTTTTGAAACCTGTCGGCGGCGATGAACGCTCCACGAACATCGCCGTCTCGCTGTTCTTGTTGTAAGAGGGGAATCGGGCGTCAAAGATGGACACACGACTCCTCGTTTTCCTCGCCGGGTTGGGGTTGATCGGATTCCTCGTCTACCCGCGACAGGAGCGCATCGCCGCGCCGGGACAAGACCTCTGGATCGCCACCGCGCGCAAGGTGGACGGCGAAACGCTCCACTTCCCGCGCACTCAACGCACCGACCCCATCTATCAGACCTACGATCTAGGGTTCATCTACCGTCTCGAACGCGCCGAAGTGAAGTTCGAGAATCCCGGCGACAACCCCCCTCGCCTGTTCGACATCATCGTCAGCCCGACCCGCTCGGCGGACTATCGCCGCGCCTTCTCGTTTCGCGCCGCGTCGCGCTCCTACGCGCTCGAACAGTGGCAGTTTCAGGACACCTACGAGGCGCGTTGGGTGCAGGTCGTTGTGAACGACTGGTTCAGCGGGAAGCCCAAGTTCGGCGGGATTCAGTTCGGGGCGCGTTACAGCCGCGATTGGAACTCCATCCGCGCCGTGACGACCTCGCACAACGCTCCGCGCGCGACGTTGCTGTTCGACGGGTTGACGACGGAACCCTCCAAATGGTCGGGCGCGAAGACGGAAGAAGAAACCGTTGAACAAGACGGCAAGAAGACAAAAACAACGATGTTGCGCCCGCCGGGATCACCCGTGTGGCTCCAGTTCGATTTGGGCGGGCGACAGACGGTCTACGGTCTGCGACTGACGACGGACGGACCCGGCAACAACGTCCGCCGATACCGCGTGTTGACAAGCCTCGACGGAGGCGAGTTCATCGAGCAGTACGTCTCGAACGATCTCCCCGACGAGACGCGCGCCGACCGCGTCCGCTTTACCGAAGAGCCGAATGAGCCGCCCATCGCCCGCTTCGTCCGCATCGAAATGGACGAGGGTTGGTGGCATGGGGAATACCCGGAACTCCGCGAGGTCGAAATCTTCACGGACGCATACCGCCTTCCGCCCGACCGCGTCGAGGTGATGGCGGACTATACACCCGTCCTCGTCCGCAAGGACAATCCGGGCATCGACAACCGACGCGCCCCGAACCTCTCTCAGGGCTTTCCGTTTGATCGCGGCGAGCAATCCGACGCGGCGGTACGCCATGTGTGGAATGAAGGCGACGACGTGGAACCCGGCGCGACCGAAGCGCAGAGAACGTTCGCCTACCACTACGACGCGGTGACGTTCCAATACAATAGACTTGACCCCGACCGCCTGTACTGGCTTCAAATCACCTATCTACAGAATAAAGACGGCAAACGCCTTCAGAACTTGCTGGCGGACGGCTACCTGCTTCACGGCGACTCGCTGCCGATCCCGTCCGGCAATCCGCAACCCGTCACGTTGTTCGTACCGCAGAGCGCGACCGCCGACGGCGCCCTCGAAGTCTCGATCAACCGCCTCGCGGGAGCGAATGCCGTCGTCTCGGAGATCGCGCTGTTCGAGGCGAA
>JAQBWJ010000013.1 GCA_027625215.1 Candidatus Poribacteria bacterium | reverse complement strand
TCAAGGATGCCGCCGTCGTCGCGCACGCCGATAGGTTCGCCTTCGAGGTGAATCGCGGTTTCCATCGTGATCGGCTTATCGGCGCGCACTTTCATGAAATCGACGTGCAGCAGCCGATGCCTCACCGGGTCGCGCTGAACGTCCTTGATGATCGCCAGCGATTGCTCGCCGCCCCAGTTCAGGTTGATCAAGGCGTGTTCCGCGCCTCTCTTGACGAGCGCCGTCCACAGTTCCTTCATATCCACCGAGATGGACTGCGCCGGTTCGCCGTACCCGTATACGACGGACGGCACTTTTCCGGCGTTCCGCAACGCTCGAAGCGCGCTGCCTCGATGCGCCGTGCGGGGTTCCGCTTCAATTCGTACTTGCTGCATCTGGTTCGTCTCCAACCACTACATCAACGAAAATAAGACGCGCCGCGAGTCGTCGTTGCGCTTGGGGGACGGGCGCGTTCTTGAAATGCTTTTCCAATTACGTCGGTACCGGGAGTTATATTACCTCAGTACCGACGAAATGAAAACTCGGCGAGGCAGATATCGCGCGTTATCTGCCTCGCGTGTAGGACGAGTAGGAATGTCAAATCTCGCTCGGCATAAAAAAAGCGTCGCCCCGACGAGGGACGACGCGAGCGCATCTTCATGTCATCCTGCCAAGACGGGGAGTAGTGGCAAGATCATACCGTCAGATGCGCGTGAACGATCTCATCCGTCAAATCCGCCGTATCGCCCTGCGCGACGATGGAACCGCGCTGCATGATGTAGTACGAATCGCCCAGATTCTTGGCGAACTCGAAATACTGCTCCACGAGGAGCACCGCCGTCGTCCCTGTTTTGCGGATGCGACGGATCGCCTGTTCGATTTCGAGGATGATGGAGGGTTGGATGCCTTCCGTCGGCTCGTCCAACAACAGCAGCGTCGGATCGGACACCAATGCCCGCGCGATGGCGAGTTGTTGTTGTTGTCCGCCGCTCAAGTCGCCGCCGCGCCGAGAGAGCATCTCTTTCAGCACCGGGAACAGTTCGTACACTTCCTCATTGATGGTCGTTTGCCCGTCACGGCGCGCTTGAAGCCCGACGATCAGGTTTTCGTGGACTGTCAGAGAACCGAAGATTTCGCGTCCCTGCGGCACGTAGCCGATGCCCAACTTCGCCCTCACATGCGGCGGAGCCGTCGTGATGTCCTCGTCGCCGTACCCCATCGCGCCGCGTCGAGCGGGGAGAAGTCCCATGACGCTCTTGAGCAGCGTCGTCTTACCGACGCCGTTGCGCCCCATGAGGCAGACGACCTCGCCGGGCGCGACCTCCATCGTCACGTCGCGCAGAATATGGCTTTCACCGTAATAGACGTTCAGCCCATCGATCTTCAACATGGAATCACCCTCGCCCCAGATAGACTTCGATCACGCGCGGATCGCTTTGCACCTGCTCCATCGTGCCCTCGCAGAGCAACGTCCCTTCGTGCAGGACGCTTACCTTGCGCGCGATCCGCTGCACGAACTCCATGTCGTGCTCGATCACGATGATCGAGTGGTCGTCCGCGAGGTCGTGGATCAGTTCAACGGTGGCGTCCGTCTCCTGTTCCGTCATGCCCGCAACAGGTTCGTCCAGCAGGAGCAGTTGCGGGTCTTGGGCGAGCAACATGCCGATCTCCAACCATTGCTTTTCGCCGTGAGAGAGGAGTCCGGCGGGTTGAGAGGCTTTTTCCGCGAGCCCGATGCGGGACAGCAAACCCTCGACGGTGTCGCGGTCGCGCCCGGTCAGCGTCGAGACGAGCGCGCGCCAGACGCTTTTGCCCGTCGGAAGCGACAAGGCGATGTTTTCGTAAACGGAGTGATTCACGTAGACAGTCGGCGTCTGGAACTTTCGCCCGATACCCAAATTGGCGATGCGGTTTTCCGTGAGGGCGGACAAATCAACGTCCGCGTCGTAGAAGACGCGCCCCGTTGTCGGTTTGACTTTGCCGGTGATCACGTCGAGCAGCGTCGTTTTCCCCGCGCCGTTGGGACCAATGACGACGCGCAACTCGCCGACCTCCACGATGAAGTTCAGATTGTTGATCGCCTTGAAGCCGTCGAAACTGACCGTCAGCCCCTCGACGTAGAGGATCGTGTCGTGCGGCGCGCGCGGTTGTTGTTCGGGACTCATCGACCTTCTCCTCCGCTCGCGGTGACGCTCTCGGCGACGGGAGCCGACTCAATGGGTTCCTTGCGCGTCGGAAGCGCGCGCCGAATCCGCTTCGGCAGTCCGACCAGACCGTCCGGCAGCAACATCACGACGACGACGAACAGCAGTCCCAGCACGTAGAGCCAATACTCGGCGAACGTCGTGCTGCCCGTGAGCAGACTCTTCGCCCAGTTCACCCCAATCGCGCCCAACACCGCGCCGAAGAGCGTCCCGCGCCCGCCGACGGCGACCCACACCGCCATCTCGATGGACGGCAGCGTCCCCAGTTCGCTCGGGTTGATGATGCCGACCTGCGGCACGTACAACGCGCCCGCGACACCCGCCATCACCGCCGCTAAGGTGAAGACCGCCATCTTGTATCCGGCGACCGAGTAGCCGGAGAACCGCACGCGCGTCTCATTGTCCCGGATGGCGACCAACACGCGCCCGAACTTCGAGTGAACGATCCACGCGGCGGCGAGATAGAACAACCCCAACGCAATCGCCGACGCCATGTACAGCCCGCGCATCGTGGACGGTTCATGCAATCGGAAACCGAGAATCGTCTTGAAGTCGGTCAGCCCGTTGTTGCCGCCCAACCCGATGCTGTTTCTGAAGAACAGCAACCAAAGGGCGAACGTCAACGCCTGGGTGATGATCGCAAAATAGACTCCTCGAATACGGCTGCGGAACGCGAAGAACCCGAAGACCATCGCGGCGATGCCGGGAATGAAGACCGTCGCCGGGAGCGCGAACCACGCATGTCGGAAGGGGGGCCAATACCAGGGCAGTTTGTCCCAATTCAGGAACACCATGAAGTCGGGGAGCGCGTTGCCGTAAACGCCCTCGCCGCCGATGCCGAGCATCAGGTACATCCCCATGCAGTACCCGCCGAGCGCGAAGTAAACGCCCTGCCCAAGACTCAGCACGCCCGTGAAGCCCCAGATCAAGTCGATCCCGATGGCGACAATCGCGTAACAGAGAAACTTGCCGTAAAGGTTCAGTTTGTAGTTCGAGACGTGACCGAAGGTCCCTTCAGGAATGTAGGCGTTCAACAACGGCAGCAGAATCAGCATAATGAATCCCACCACCCAGAAGGGCAACAGCCGTTTCGAGAAGAGCGAAAAGCGTTTCGATTCCATCACGTAATTTCTCGCCTTCTATGCGGATTCTTCAAAGCGACCTTTGGCGGGGAAGATGCCCTGCGGGTTGCGCTGCAAGAACAGGATCAACAACAGCAGCAGGATCACTTTCCCGACGACGGGACTCGATGTGAGCGCTTCAAGGATTTTGTTGCCGCCGCCGATGGCTCCCGCGCCGAAGATCGTCCCGGCGAGTTTGCCGACGCCGCCCAGCACGACCACCATGAACGAGTCCACGATGTACGTCTGCCCCAAGTCGGGTCCGACGTTGCCTAACTGGCTCAAAGCGCATCCGGCGACGCCCGCCAACCCGGAGCCGAACGCGAACGTCCAGCGGTCGACGCTGCGGGTCTTGATGCCGAGACACGCCGCCATCTCGCGGTTCTGCGTCACGGCGCGGATTTTCAACCCGGCTCCAGACTTCAACAGGACAAGGTAGGTCAAGGCAATACAACCGACGCTCAACATTACGATGAAAATGCGGTTGTACGGCAGCACGACGCCCGTCACGATCTGCCATCCGCCCGTCAACCACGCGGGACTCGCAATATCGACGTTCGCCGCGCCGAAGAGATGACGCGCTCCCTGTTGCATGATGAGGCTGATTCCGAACGTCGCCAACAGCGTGTCGAGCGGTCGCCCGTAGAGGTGGCGGACGACGGCGTACTCGATCAGGATGCCGATCAGCGCCGCCATCGCAAACGCCATCGGGATCGACACCAACACCGAGACGGACGATAACGCGGCGGAACTCGCAAACGCCTTTTGCAGCACATAGGTCGTGTACGCGCCGACGAGCATCAGTTCGCCGTGCGCCATGTTGATGACCCGCATCAACCCAAAGGTGATCCCCAACCCCAGCGCGATCACCGCGAGGATCGACGCGAGGCTCGCGCCGTTCCACACCGTTTGGATGATCGTCGTGACGATGCCCCAACGCGCCAGCCCCTGGAGGCTGGCGGTCATCGCGGCGAGCACGTCTTCGTTGGATTCGGACGCATTCAGTAGGACTTCCTCAAAGAACGCGATCCCCGCCGCCGACTTCAGGTTGCCAAGTTCGCGCGCCGCCTTCGCGCGGACGGACGGGTCGGGGTCGGCGAAGTAGGTCAGTTGGATGCCTTCTTCAATCGCGCGGCGAGTCCATCGGTTCGGCTCGAACTCGCGCGCGCTTTCCAGCAGCGAAATGAACCGCTTGTCGCCCTGCCGACCGAGATAGAGCGCGGCGGTGCGTCGTTCCTGCGGATCGGGGTCGTGCAGCGCGAGGAGCTCCGTCGCCATTTTCCGCACGCGACGACCCAAGTCGCCGCCCATGAGTCGGCTTGTCGGAACGACCAGCGCGGAACCGTCCGCCGCGATGAGCGGTTGTCTCTCCCAAGCGTCCAACATCGTGGTGAACGTCTCGCCGTCGCGTTCCGACTCGTCGCCTAAAAAGACGAGCTCCGCATGCGCCGCGACCTCAACCGTTTCCGTCGCGGTCTCCGTGAGCGCGCCGTCGGGAAGTTCATCGGATGGTTCGGGGGGAGGTTCGGTTGAGTAGATGTAGATGACGCGGTCCAAGAACCCTTGCAGCACGGCGTCCGCTTTCTCGTCGTGCAGTTTGATCATCGAGATGACGGCTTGTTCTTGGGCGTCGTTATCGCCGTTGATGAGGGTGGGTTCCAGCGATTCCCACGTCGGGTCTTCCTGACCGAACGCGGGCAGCGAGGCAACGCACCACGCGATCAACGCGGCGGCGACAGGTAGGAGTCGTCGCGTGCCATGCAACCGTAGAGTCTTCATTTTGGTTCGATCTCGTTAGAGCGCCGAACATGCGGCGTGTGGCAGTTTTGTTTTGCCTGTCCCAAAAATGTTGGGAGTATCGGGGGGAAGGTGGCTGCGGTTGGACAACGCATCGCCCCACCTGTACCCTCATCCCCTCCCTCAGTTAAGCGAGAGGGGGAGAACCGTCCCGTTGCGTCCGGCGTTTGTTGAAAACTCTCCCCCGCCGTTGAAAGCGAGGGAGAGGTCTCTAACGTCTCAAACCTGCGCCCACCCTTGATGACGGGCGCAGGCTTTTCGACGCGCGGGTGTGCGCTTGGGGAGGCGATTACGGTTTCATCGCCATTTCGTTTGCCTTCGCGGAGTTGTCGCATTCCTTTTCAGGATTCGTGAAGGGGCTCCACGGCACCGCCCGGATGTTTTCGGTCTTGCTGACGACATCGAACTGACCGTCGGCGCGGATACGACCGATCAACACCGGTTTGTAGGTGTGTTGGTTGTTTTCGTCCATCTTCTTCTTGCCGCCGGGAGCGTCGAACTCAAGCCCATAGACGGCTTTGCGGACCTTGTCCACGTCGAACGAACCCGCTTTCTCGACCGCCGCTTTCCACACGTAGACGCCGAAGTACGCCGCTTCGATGGGGTCGTCCGTCACGCGCTTGTTGCCGCCCGGCAGATTGTTCTTCGCGCAGTACGCCT
Source organism: Candidatus Poribacteria bacterium (assembly GCA_027625215.1). Taxonomy (GTDB): domain Bacteria; phylum Poribacteria; class WGA-4E; genus JAQBWJ01. The sequence continues at coordinate 7,723 of JAQBWJ010000013.1, read as the reverse complement.
TGAACGCATCCACGAACTTCTTGTTGCCCGGCGTGTTCTGCGACTGGTAGTAGTTCCACGCCGCGAGGTGTCCGACCAACGCGGAGGTGTCCATGCCGCGCAGTTCGTCTTCGGCGACGCTGAACGCCATGATGGGCGAGTCGTCCGCCGTCAGCCCTTGGTTCGCGTACTCTTTGTAGAAGGGAACGTTGCTGTCGCCGTTGATCGTCGAGATGACGCAAGCGTCGCCGCCCGCCGAGAACGCTTTGATCTTCGCCACGATCGTTTGATAGTCCTGGTGGTGGAACGGCGTGTACTCTTCGCGGATGTCGGAGTCGGGGATGCCCTTCGCCTTCAACATCGCTTTGAGAATCTTGTTCGTCGTGCGCGGATAGACGTAGTCCGTGCCGAGCAGGTAGAACTTCTTGAAGCCTTCGTTCATCAGGTATTCGACAGCGGGGATCGCCTGTTGGTTCGGCGCGGCGCCCGTGTAGAACACGTTGAGCGAACACTCTTCGCCTTCGTACTGCACCGGATAGAACAGCAGCCCGTTATTCTGCTCATAGACCGGCAGCACCGACTTGCGGCTCACCGATGTCCAGCAGCCGAATGTTACGGCGACTTTGTCTTGAAGCAGCAACTGTTTCGCTTTATCGGCGAACAGGGGCCAGTCCGACGCCGGATCGACGATGACCGGCTCGATTTTCGCGCCCAACACGCCGCCTTTGGCGTTGATTTCGTCAATCGCCATCATGACGACATCGCGCAACGAGACTTCGCTGATCGCCATCGTGCCGCTCAACGAGTGCAGCACGCCGACTTTGACCGTTTTCTGTTGAGCGAACGCGCCCGTCGCGCAGGTGAGCGCGGTCAGCAGGGTCGCCGACTGAAAGAGACGTTTGAGGAATCCGCGACGATCCATTAGCGAGTTTCCTTTCTTAGAGGTTCGTATCGCAGTTGGCGACGCGCGCGTTGAACGGCGCGCGTCGGGTTGTTCAGAGGGGGAGGGATTAGAAGGTGAAGATCGACTCGATGGCGACCTGCGTCGTTTCCGCTTGGAGGTTCTGACGGAGCTCGACGAGCGCGCCCCAGTTGTCGGCGATTGCGTAGGAAGGACTCAAGGTGACTTCCGTGTCCGCTTCGTCCATGCTGTCCAGTTTGTATCCGCTGAACCGAGCGGTAACGCCAACCTTGTCGGTCAGCTTGTAGTTCGCCATCCCCAGAAAATGGATGCCGTTTTCGCCGTCGGCGCCCCAGTTGCTAAGCATGTCTGCTTCGCCAGCGACCGTCAGAGCGCCGGACGTGAGCATCGCCCATGCGTTCAGTTCAATCTGGAAGTAGTCGCCCATGTCTTCCGCCGCCGCTCCTGCTTTCACCGTCACCATATCGGTCGGTTTGACAGAGACTTGCCCCTCGAAGGCGGGCGTTTCCCAGTCGTAGTCCGTTGAATCCCACGCGGAGGAGATCGCCGCCACGTAGACGCCGATCATGTCGGTCGGCGCGAGACTGACCGCAACGCCGTTCTGATAACCCGGATAGGGAATCCCAGCCGAAACGGAGTATTGATAAAGCCCCGTCGGTTCCGCCGCCTCGAAGCCCAGCGAGCTCAGGAAGCGACCGAACGTGATGCCCACTCCCATGTCCGTCATGCTTTCCGGCGAATAGGTCAGGAACGCCTGTTCCATCGACACGCCGTCCGGCAGGCTGTTGATATCGACGCGCCCGGTCACGTTGCCGAAGGTCAGGTCGAGGTCGATTTCCAACTGATCGACGCCGCCCGTCACGACGAGGTCGTCCGGTTCGTCTGCGTTCGAGTCCAGCCCGATGACGATGGACTTGTCGATGAAGCCGCTGATCGACAGGTTTTCGTTCACTTCAACGCCGAGCGCGGCGCTCACGGAAAGTCCGGCAACGGCGACCGTCGTCGTCGTCCACCGCGCGACGCGGGAACGCAACATGCCGTTCAAGTCCGTCGCCTTCTCGGTTCCAAAAAATGACATTTGAGACTCCTACGAAAAGGTGTGCCGAATCGTCGGCGCACGCTAGATGACGTTTGAGACGCGATGACTTCCCGCCGAAATCGCTCCATGCTCCAAGCATGGCGGGAACGAGAACGGGCAAGCGCTCACAGCCGCCCGCCGCCGAACGCGGCTCACGCCGATTCGCCCGGCGATGAAGATCATAAGGCAATTTCGATGCCATGTGTTACAAAATCGTGACGCGGCGTTGAATCAAGCGCGGCGGGCGGTTCCAGTAAGAGTGCGTCGAGCGCCCGCGTTTGGCTGCTTAAAATTTGGGCGAGGAATGCGACGATTTTGAGCGACGATTATCGTTTGGGTGGGGTGCGTCGGATTGACGTACGGCTCCCTCAAACGGTATATGTGGTGGGAGTCATGGAGATTCATGCGCGACGCCTTCATATTGAGGAGCCTCTAGGTTGAACCCGATGCGGACACCGTTGCGTAGCGTCCTCGCGTTAATGTTGCTGATCTGCGCGCAAGGCGCACACGCGGCGGATGAGGGCTCCTATGCGCTGGAGTTCCTGACGGTGGGCGTCGGCGCGCGCGCGATGGCGATGGGCGGGGCGCATGTCGCCGAAGTGGGCGACGCAACCGCCGCGTACTGGAACCCCGCCGGGCTCACCGACGTACCCGTTCGAGGCTTCTCCGCGCAACATGCCGATACGTTTCAGACGGGCGGCGGTTCCGTGCTGAATCGCGGGATGGCGCAGTACAATTTTCTGAACGTCGTTCTCCCGTTCGGCGACAACTCGTCCAAAATCGCGGTCAGTTGGGTGCGACTCGGTGTCGATGACATCCCGCGCGTCACGTTTGAAGACGTGAACGGCGACGGCATCCTCGGCACCTTCCGCGACGTGAACCTGAACGGGGTCAAAGACCCCGGCGAGTACTACATCGACCGCGCCGTCGTCGCCGAGACGTTCAGCAACTCGGACGACGCGCTGCTCGTCTCGTACGCCCGACCGTTCGGCGATGCGCTCTCTGTCGGTGGGAACTTCAAGGTGGTGCGGCAGGCGATCTACAACAACACGGGGACCGGGTTCGGGTTCGATCTCGGCGCGACATATCGCGTGAACGAGTACCTCAGAGCCGCGTTCGTCGTGCAGGACGCCGTCGGCACGCGCGTTCGATGGAACACGGACGCCCGCCCGACGTTCGTCCGCGATCCGAACCCGCGACTTGGCGTATCGGGGCGACTTCCTCTCGGTGGCATCGCGCGACTGACAGGCACGGCGGATGTCGATCTGAACCGCACGACCGCGCTCACCGAAGAAGATGGCGACGGCTCGCGTTGGCACTTCGGAGGAGAATTGACGTTGTTGAAGACGGTCAGTTTTCGCGTGGGGTCGGACACGGGCGAGTTCACGGCGGGGGCAGGTTTTCGCATTCCAGTGAACGCGGTCGAAATCCACGTCGATTACGCCTTCACACAACACCCCGATTGGGGCGATACGTCGCGGCTGTCGCTCTCCGGCACGTTTTGAGCGTTCATTCGTTCCGATACGTTGTCACGGCTTGTAGTCGTCCCCGCGTGGTCGCACGCCCCGAATGAAAATCGTGTTCGTCTCATGATCCCATCGAAACACGATGCGCCACTTTCGGACTCGAAGCCGATATTCGTTTCGCTGTCCCTTCATTGCGGCGATATCGCCGTGACGTGTTTCTGCGAAGCGCGCAACGACGTTCAACACCTGTTCACTCACTTGTGGAGTCAGTCGCCGAAGATCGCGCAACGCCGTCTGCTCCCACTGGACGTTGAGCGGGGAAGTCATGTCTTCTCACCAAGCAGCAATCGTCGCGCTTCTTCATGCGAGATATATTTCACCTCGCCACGTATTTCACGGACTCGCGCGTCCTCCAATAGTTCGAGCTCGTCCGGTAACGGTTCGACTTCAGGCGCGTTCTCGAACGTATACGATGGCGCCTCGTCCTCCAGCGCGATCAGACCTTTCAGCATCCGCGTCACGGTTGGCAGGTCTTCGTCCAACAGGGCGTCTACCAGTTGACGAAGTTCGTCGCGCAGTGCGTCCGTATCGGTGATCGGTTCGAGTTCCTTCAGTTCCGTCGCCATGACTCGTCCCCTCTCAATAGTCACTGCGAAGTGTTGCGCCGAACGACTGCGCCGATTCAACCCCCGCTTCCGACGGCGCGTTTCGACTGCCGGATTCACGCCAAGTTTGCGGCAAAAACGACGGACACACAAGAAACCGCAAGGAACCCGTCGAAACATTGCCGTGATATCGGAGCGGAAATGAAAAAGGGGACGAGAACGGGAGTTGCCTCCGGCGTCTCGCCCCTTGTTATGCGTTCAAAATGGCACGCCCAGAGGGACTTGAACCCCCAACCTACGGTTTTGGAGACCGTTGCTCTACCAATTGAGCTATGGGCGTCTATGCTCGCTAGCGTGTCAATTCTAACGGATGTTCCGCCCGCCGACAAATCGTTTTCACGCGGTACTCGCCGTCGCGGCGGATGGCGAGTCTTCCGTTGAAAGCGGAAAGCCGAGATGCTCCAACACGTTCCGCGTATGAGCGAACACGCGCTCCTCCGATTCCGCCCGCCGAAACCACGCCGCCTGTCGGAATTGCCCCATGCTGTACTCGTTCACCGTCGAGATATAGACGGTGATCCCCTTCGACTCGAACGACTCGATGATATCCCCGATGGCGTCCAACCCGTCGATGTCGATATAGAACAGGTTGCGGAAATGCAACACGACCGTCTTCACCGAGTCGTGCAGGTTGGAAAGCGTCTCGATGTGCGCCTGCGCGTTGATGTAGGTCATCTCGCCCGCGAATCGGTAAACCAGCGTATCGCCGCCGAACTCGCGCATGTCGGTGTCGTTCGATCCGCTGAACTGCGCGACGAGTTGTTTGTCCCGATTGAGCGTGATCTCGCTGCGGCTTTTGGAGAGTTCGTTCACGAAGAACAGCAGCGAAACCGACGCGCCGACCGCAATCCCGACGATGGGGTCTTCGACAATCGTGATCGCCGCGACGACCATCGACATCCAAAACGACCGCTTGTCCGACTTGTAGAGGTGGATGAAGTGTTCCGCCTCAACCATCCGCGCGGCGACGAACACGAGAATCGCCGCGACAATCGGCAGCGGCAAATACCGAAACGACGACAAGAACACGAACGCGATCAACGCGACCGCGACGCCGTTGATAATCGCCGATGCCCGACCTTTCGCGCCGCTCTTGATGTTCAATGCGGTGCGCGCCAACGCCGCCGTCGCCGGGAGGACACCCCGCCAACCCCGACGCGACGTTCGCCAACCCCAATCCGAACAGTTCCTTGCGCGGTTCCGTCCGGGTCTTTGTCGCGCCGTCCGCGATCTTTGCGGAGATGAGCGTTTCGATCATCGCAATCAACGCGACGGAGAGGATGGGGCTGACCAATTTCACATCCAACAGCGCGGAGGTGAGTGGAGGGATTTGGTAAAGACGCGGCGTCAGATCGGCGAAGCGCGCGCTCAATGTATCGACATGAAGCGGCAGCCATCCGCGAGACGCCGCGTACCCGAACGCGATGCCGACAGTCGCCAGCACGATTGCGCCGGGGACGCGCCGCACCCACGTCGTCATCGCGACGAGGAACGCGAGCGACACAACGAACACGACGACCGTTTCAAGGTTCGCCTGATTCAAATGCCGCAGCGATTCCACTACGTTCGCAATGAACGTCTCATGCGGTTCCAGTCCCGATAGCCCCACCGCGAAGTTCAGTTGATTCAACCCGATGATGAGCGCGACTCCAAGAGTGAACCCGTGAATCACGCTCGACGGGATGAGTAGAATGTACTTGCCGAGCCGAAACGCGGCGAACGCGATGATGACGGCTCCCGCGCCAACCGCCAGAACCGGCAGCACGCCGACCCCGTACAAAATCACGTACGTCGCCAAGATGCCCGACAACGCCCCCGTCGGTCCGACGATGTTGAACGCGCATCCACCAAAGACCCCGGCGAACAACCCCGCCCAGATCGCCGTGATAACGCCCATGACGGGCGTCGCGCCCGCCGCCACCGCCAACGAAACCGACAACGGCACGGACACGAGGGAGACGGTCACTCCCGCTTTCCAGTTTTCTCGAATCTGAGTCAGCATGTTGAAGTCTTCTCACGCGCAGGCGATAACGTACCCATCGCAAGTGTCGAAGCAACGCTAAGGCTTGACAGATAGGCGGTCTATGGCGCGTGACAAGATCGGTCGGTGAGGAGTCCCGACGAGCGAATGGATCGCGCGTCGGATGGTGTAGGCAAGTCGTCGGTGCAGTCATTCATTGCCGCAAAAAACCGGGCTGGAGGAAAACGTCAAAGCGTTTCCCCACCAATGATCTGACCGAAACGAGCGCAAGTCAAAACTTTTTGTGGTTCAGAGCGCAACTTTTTTCATAGGAGGTCTTGGAGTTCCGTCAGGAGACGCTCAATCTGCTTTTCCCACGACCAATCGCGCATGAAGACGGCGGCGTTCTCTCCGCAACGACGCGCGTCCTCCCGGTCGACGTAGACGCGCTCCAACGACTCGACCACCTCCTCGACGGACGATTCGCCCCAACCGTCAACCCCGTCGGTGGGATTCGACGGGACAACCCGACCCTGACCCGTCAGCGCATAACAGTTGTCGTCTCGGATCAGGTCGAGATGCCCCGTATTCGCCGAGAGGATTGTCGGGATGCCGCACGCGAGGCACTCCATGGCGACGAGGTTCGTCCCGCCCTCGCAACGGTTCGTGAACAGCGCGACATCCGCCTCGCGCACGACCTGCGGCACCGCGTAGTTCGAGATCGCGCCAACGTCGAAGAACGAGTCGGGTGGAAGTCCGTTTCGCTCCAACCATTCGCCGATGAGGATGCCCCGTTCAATCGAGTTCTCCGGCAGCCCCTCGACATGTCCCGCAGTCTCAAACCCGACCATCGTGTGGTGGTTGTAGTGATACCACGCCGTTAGCAGCAGCGCGTCGGGATGGCGTTTGTGGAACTCGCGGAAGGCGGCGATCACGATATCCTGTCCCTTGCGATGCTCCAGCTTGCCGCCTGAGAAGACCACGAATCGGTCCGAAAACAGGTTGGATCGGGGCGCGGGGTGAAACAGGGTCGGTTCGATCCCCTGAAACGCGGTTCGGACGTTTTTCAACCCACGTTGGCGAAGCAGTTCCGCGTTCCACGTCGATCCGGCGACGATGGCGTCGTAACGGCTCGCGGCGGCGAGGTTCGCGGTGGGGATGTCCGTATTCTCGAAGAAGACCACGCCGACATTGCGACTGCCGCGCACCTGATTCGAGACGGACGTGGTGGACAGTTGATTGCCCATCGCGTGCAGCACGGGAAAAGGGCAGGTGAGCGTCCTATCACCCGCGCGGTCGAGCAGTTGTCGGAACGATTGATAGGCAAGCAGCGGCGTTTTCAGCAGGTGGGCGTGGAGCGGGTTCAGCAGACCGGCAAGCGTGGGTTCCATCAACGGCACCGGCTCGTATCGCCCCGTGCGCCGCAGTTGCAGCGCGAGATTCGTCCCGTACACGCCCCAACCGGAGACGACCATCAACTGCCAACCGATGCCGATGCGCGCGCGTTCGTTCATCCGTCGCCCGCCTCGCCTTTCACCACCCTTTGGCGATCCGTTCACGAGCCGCCGCGTTCAGCCCCTGTCGTCGCGTCAACGAGTATTCGTACGCCGCCTCGAACGCGCAGTCCGCTCGACGCACCCACCCTTGATCGAG
>JAQBWJ010000012.1 GCA_027625215.1 Candidatus Poribacteria bacterium | reverse complement strand
AGCGGCAGCCCGGTCTACGTCGAGGGCAAGATGATCGGGGCGTTGGCGTATGGATTCTCCTACGCAAAAGACCCGCTGATCGGGGTGACACCGATTGAGCAGATGCTCGCCGTGTGGTCGCGCGAGATGACTCCGGCACCGCTGTCGCACAAACCGATGCGACGAGGGGAGTTCAAGCCGTTTCTGACACCGATGGAGTGGATGAAGAAATGGATGGCTCCACGCAGTTCCGGCGACGATTCGCCGACGTTGAAATCGGATTCGCTACGGAATACGCCTCAATACGACTATCTTAGAGGCACTCGGATCGAACCGATGCGGACACCCGTTGTGCTTAGCGGGATCGACGGACTCGCCGAAACGGCGTTAAGCGGCTTGTTCAACGAGCGCGGTATGACGACGGTGCGAGCCATCGGCGGAGGAGGCGCGGCGGACGAGAACGCCGAAGTCGAGCCGGGAAGCGTCTTGGGCATGGAATACATACGCGGCGACTTCACCGCGTTTGCCTATGGAACTGTCACCCATGTTGACGGCGACCGATTCCTCGCCTTCGGACATCCCATGAACGGACAAGGACGGACATACCTGCCTGTCTCGAACGGGTTGATCCACTTCATCGTCGGCAGCAACGAACGGTCGTTCAAATACGCCTCGCCGATCAAGCCGATTGGCACGATGGTGCAGGACCGAGAACCCGCCATTGCGGGCATCATCACCAAGAACTATGCGCCGTTCCTACCGTTCACGCTCAAACTTGAGAGCAAAGGCGCAACGCACACCTACAACTTCGAACTGTTGAGACACGCTGATTTGACAGATTTCCTGTTATTTACGGCGGTCGAGGCGGCGTTCTCGGCTGCCGCGAAGGAGTACGGCGATTACACCGTCACGTCGACGATTCGGGTCGAATTTCAAAACGACGCCTACGCGCCATTTCACAAAACGACCATTCAGTCGGGACGCGCGGCGCCAGCGAATGCAACGGTGAGTACGATACTGCCGATCTCCTCGATACTCATGAACTGGTACGACGAACTGCCGATTGAGCGAGTCTCGATGGACGTGCAGTTTGAGGAAGCGCGTTCCATCGCAGTGATCGACAGCGCGCGCATCACGAAGGAGTCGGTGCGTCCCGGCGAGTCGGTCGAAGTGGCGGTGACATATCGCCCCTATCTGGACGACATGTTCGTCAAGCGCTATACCGTCAAGATTCCAACCGACGCGCCGGAAGGGTTTTCGCTGCTGTTCTTGGGCGACCCGAGCTCGTACGAGAGCTGGGAGTTCTCGCGGGCGCGAGGAAAGTTCCAGCCGGAAAACGCGCAACAGATGCTTGAACTGCTCTCGCAACCCGCGGCGCAGAACTCGCTCGTATTGAGCGTCATGTCGATGCAGATGGGTGTGACGGTCGGCGGCGAGGAGTTGCCCGACTTGCCTCTCACGGTGCTGAATGTGATGAACACCACCCGTCAACGGGGCGAAAGCGATCTCACCAGCGGCTCCGTGATCGTGGAGAAGACGTTCGACGCGCCGTTCGTTGTGAACGGCAGCACTGCGTTGCCTTTCTATATTGATTCGGACGCGCGATAAAAGGCGCGCGCCCTCTCTTAGCGACATTCTTGGGAGACTTTTTTGCGATGTCTTACACACGAGCGCTATTGACCTCGTCGGTTGTTGTCGGAGCAGCGTGGTTCGTCTTGAACGTCCACGCCGCCGGAACGAAGACGTGGCGGATTCAAGGAGACGGCGCGTTTCAGGACGGAACACCGGAAAATGTCGCCGTGACGAGTCTCGGCGAACTGACGATCGCGCCGGCGGTGGAACAGATTGCCGAGACGACCGAGCCGTACCTGTGGAGCCTCGTCTCAGCCGACGACGGAACGTTGTACGCGGGCGCGGGCAACGGCGGGAAAATATTGAAGGTCAATCCGGACGGAAGCCTCACGACGTTGGTGGATACGCCTGAAATCGCCATCATGAGCCTCGCGTTCGGTCCCGACGAACACCTTTATGCGGGAACGTCGCCCGACGGGTTGATCTATCGGATCGACGTGAAGCAGGCGAACCCGACGCCGGAGACGATCTTCCGCAACGGTGAAAAGTACGTCTGGTCGCTGCTGTTCGACAAAGACGGCACGCTGTACGCCGGGACGGGCGACAACGGGAAACTGTACAAATTGACGCGCGACGCCGAAGTATTGGGCAAGTACAACTCCGAAGTGCTGTTCGACTCGGAGGAACCGCACCTGTTGTCGTTGGCGATGGGCAACGGCGCGTTGTATGTCGGGAGCGACGGCAACGGGTATCTGTACAAGATTGATCCAGCCGTGTCGGGCAAGGCGTTCGTTTTATTTGACTCCGATGAACGCGAGGTGAAGAACCTCGTCGTCGACCCGGACGGGACGATCTTCGTCAGCACGGCGACGGGTCAGATTCCGCGACCGCAGGCGCAGGGGATTCCGATGCCGCAGGGTCAGGAGCAACCCGTCGAGTCGTATTTGTATGCGGTCTCGCCGAACGGCGTGGTGGATCGCGTTTGGAAGAGCGATGACGGGATGATTCTGTCCATTGCGCGATATGAGGACAAGGTGCTTGTCGGAACGGGCGATGAAGGTCAACTGTATGTGATTGATGTGGACGGCAACTCGTCGTCCATCGGTAAGGTGACTGAGGCGCAGGTGTTGAGGATCGCGCCGCGACTGGGCGGATTCGCGTTGGCGACGGGGAACTCCGGGAAACTGTTTTCTCTTGGATCGGAGGTCGCGGAAGAGGGGACTTGGGAGTCGAAACCGCACGACGCGGAGATCGTGTCGCGGTGGGGAGCGGTGCAGTGGTTGGCGGCGCTGCCGAACGACACGAACATTTCAGCGATGACCCGCAGCGGGAATACCGAAAAGCCCGACCAAACATGGAGCGAGTACGAGGAGTTGGCGGACGGCAAGGTGATCAGTCCCGAAGCGCGGTTCATTCAACTCAAACTGAAACTGACGACGTTGAACGGAGCGGCGACGCCTTCGCTGCGGCACGCGCGCGTCGCGTATCTGCAATCGAACCTTGCGCCGGAAATCGCCGGTATCAGCGTGCAAACGCCGAGCGACGGACCTCGCGCCAGCCGACAGGCTCAATGGCGGGCGAACGACCCGAACGGCGACCTGATGGAGTTCGACCTGTTCTATCAGGCGGAAGGCGAAACGCAGTGGCATCTGCTTGAGGAAGAATCGACCGCATTGACACATACGTTCGACACGACCTCGATACCGGACGGCGACTATAGGTTGAAAGTGACCGCGAATGACAAGGCGGGAAATCCGACCGAGCGGGTTAAAAGTACGGTGTTCGTCGGCGAACCGTTTCGGATCGACAACACGTCACCCGATTTGACCGATCTCTCGGCGATGCGCGACGGCGGGAATGTCGTGTTGCGGTTCACCGTCACGGACGTGACGAGCGATATCGCGTCGGCGACGTACTCGATTGATGCGGACGATTGGGTGATGGTGTTCCCGACCGACGCGATCTTCGACGCGACGACCGAAACGTTTGAGGTGACGATCCCCAACGTGCCGCAGGGAACGCACTCCGTTGCGGTGAAAACGCAGGATGTGGCGGGGAATCACACGACGGCGCGGGCGCGGTTCTAACGGAGACGAATGACGGATGGAACGACTGGACGCCTTCATCGACGCGCATCGGGACGAGACGATTGAGCTCCTGAAGCGGCTTGTCGCCGTGCCGACGGTCAACCCGCCGGGCGAGCGGTATCCTGAGATGGTCGATCTGTTGGAAGCGGAATGTCGCGCGTTGGGGTTGGCGACGGCGCGACACGAGGTCTGTACCGAAGAGGCGGTCGCGTACGTCCCGACCGCTGAAGGGCACCCGCGCGTCAACCTCATCGCGCGGTGGGATGTCGGAGCGGAAAAAACCGTCCACTTCAACTCGCACTACGACGTGGTGCCCGTCTCAGACGGGTGGGACGCGGATCCGTTTGAACCCCGCGTCCAGGAGGGATACCTCTACGGGCGGGGCAGCGACGACATGAAGGATTCCATCGCGGCGACGCTGGCAGCCATCAGGGCGTTGAAGGACTCGAAGGTCAATCCGACATTCAACCTCGAACTGTCGTTCACGGCGGACGAGGAGATCGGCGGCGACTTAGGCGCGGGGTTTATCGCGCGTCACGGACTGATCGACGCGGACTACGTGGTCAACTGCGAGGGTGGGACGGAAAACGATGTCGGCAGCGGACACAATGGCGTGTTGTGGCTGGAGATCACTGTGCACGGGAAGGCGGCGCACGCCTCGCGTCCCAACAACGGGATCAACGCTTTCGAAAAGATGACGGAACTCGTGACGGGGTTGCAGTCGCTGAAAGTCCGGTTGAGCGCGCCGCATCGCGTCTTTGTGACGCCGTCAGGCGCGGAACGATTCCCGACGATCAACATCGGTGGTGTCTTCTACGGAACCGACGGCGACAAGACGAACACCGTTCCAGCGAAGGCGACGTTTTCGATTGATCGGCGGATTCTCCCGAACGAGTCGGTAGCGTCCGCCGAAGAGGAACTGCGCGGCGCGATTGAGAGCGCGGGGGCGTCGATCTTGGACTTGAAGATGGAGATTCGGCGAACGTTGGCGATTGAGCCGTGCGTTGTCGATACGACCGACCCATTTTGTCTGGCGTTCTTGAAGACCGTCAAAGACGTGAGAGGCACGGAACCCGCGTTCAGCGTGACGACGGGGTTCACCGATTTGCATTTTCTGGTGGAAGACGGGAAACGTCCGGGCGTTGGATACGGACCCAAAGGGAACGGCGCGCATGGAGCGAACGAGCGTGTCGATCTGAACGACTTGATCGTCACGACGAAGATATTCGCGCGATTCATGGCGACGCCGATTTGATGACGCGCCCGATATCTTCAACCCGCTCAGGATTTCACGAACCCACAACTCAACCTTCCCTCACAAGGGGAAGGGGTCGGCTTTTCAACACGAAAACAACGATATGGACACGCCTCCCGAACATTGACATGAGTGGGCGTTCGTCGGTATATCGAAAGCGAGCGGCGCGTGACACATGATCTTACGAGGGAGACGACGATGACGTGGCGAAGTTCGATGATCGGCACGATCCTCCTGGTACTGTCGGTGGTGACGGCGTGCGCGCAGACGGCGTTGCCGGACGATATCGAAATTGAGCGACCGGAGAAACCGCAGCGGTTGGTGAACTTCGGCGGGCTCAACCTGCTGACGAACAAATCGCTTTCGTTTGACGAGGATTTGAAGGGGCATGTCGTCGTGATCGACGTGTGGGCGACGTGGTGCATTCCGTGCGTCAAGGAGATTCCCGAGCTCGTCAAGTTTCAGGAGAAGCACAAAGAGGACAAGTTCACCTATCTTGGCATCTCGGTGGACGATCCCGGCGATGAGAAGGACGTGATCAAGTTCGCAAAGAACGCCAAAGTGAACTATCCGATTATGATGATGACGCGCTACCTGTTCGACGACTTGGGCAAGGCAATGGAACGCCGCATGACGGGCATCCCGACAAAGATTGTGATCGGTCGAGGGAAGGTCGCGTTCTTCATCGTGGGACCGCCAAGTCTGAACGAGAAGATTCATGAGACATATCAGGCGGAACTTGAGAAACTGATCGCCGTGCCGGTCCCGAAAGATGCCGCTGCAAAGACGAACAAGCCCTCGTGAGTCGCGTTCTCTCTATGAGTCCCACCGGATGCCCACGCCCGCGAAGATGTTGAAGTCGGGCGCGGGCTCGAAGTAACGACCGCCGAATGCGTTCTGGCGGATGGACGCGCTGTACGTCGTATTCAACAGGTTGTTCAAGCGAATGTAAGGTTCGACGCGGACTGACCTCGCGCGGATCTCGGCGGCGACACGGGCGTTCACGACGACGTAGGCGTCGCTCGCGTCGGTGTTCGCGTCGTCAACCATCATTTTGTCGATATACTCCGCCTCAATCGCCCCGAAAATGCCTTCCCGCCGATACGCGACTTCTCCGAAAAGATGATGCGCCGGGATGCCCGGCACGCGCTTGCCGTCGAACGTCGCGTTCGCGGTGCGATATTCATCGAAGGTGGAGTCGGCGTACGTATAGGCGAGTGCCGCCGTCGTCCCCCGTATCGGCTCGATGTGCGCGAACATCTCGACGCCCTGATGCGTGGACGATCCGGCATTTCGGAAGTACGTGCGACCCGCGATTTCCGCCTCAAAGGGGATCAGTTCGTCCCGAACGCCGATGCGGTAAAGCGCGATTTCATACCGCACGACGGACGACGCGCCTTTCACCCCAGTCTCCACGCTCACGGCGCGTTGCGGTTCCAAGTCGGGGTTGAAGCCGCCGGAACCGTTCGGGCGGTTGGCGAGTTCCGTCGTGGTTGGGGTTTCAAACGCGGTCGAGACGTTTGCGTAGAGGGAGACGCGAGGCGTCGCGTGGAGTACAACGCCCGCGCTTGGACTGATCGCGTCCATGTCGCGGGAGCCGGAGTCGTCACCGTTCGACACGAGCAGGTCGTTCACATCGAACTTGAGACGGTCAACTCTCGCGCCGACGGTCAACCCGATTCGGTCGCCGACATGCGGTTCGACGGAAACGTATCCGCCCAACGCGGTGACGCGCTCGTTTTGATGAAGTTGCGGTGATTCACCGATGCCACCCTCTGGGTTGTCGAAGTTTCGGCGGTCGTCGCCCTGATGTTGAACGTCCACGCCGACGATTGCCCGCGTCTCGACGCCTAGCCGCTGTAGAGTCTCGAACTGCGCTCCGACGCCGCCCGCGACGCGGTCGAAGTCTACGGCGGTGTTGACGGGAAGCCTTTGGGAGAAGTCTCGAAACAGTCCGTGACTGGTCAACGAGAGTCGGCTTGTGTCGCCGAAATCCCGACTCAGGACGGCGCCGAATCGCCCTTGCGTCACCGACTCGCCTGCGTTGCGCGTCACGTTGGAAGCGAACGCCTGACGCGCGTCCTCGTCCATCGCCTCACGGGACAGCGCGCCGGGATCGTTCGCGGTAGGCGCGTGCACGACGCTCAACACGGTCGTCAGGGTCGCGGATTCGTTCAGAATGACGCGCGACTTGCCGTTCAACAGGTAGTGTTCCGTCTCGCTGTTGGCGCGATAGCCGTCTAGCGACATGCGGGAGAGGTTCAACGTGTACGACTCGCCACTCGTCTTCAATTGATGCTTGGAGAACCCGTATGAGCCGAACGAGGCGCGATAATCGGTGAACGGCGTCGGCGATCCGGCTTCGGTCGTCAGGGCGATCACGCCGCCGGAGGCGTTGCCATACAGCGCGGACGACGTACCACGTATCACTTCGATCCGTTCGGTTGATCCGAGATCGAGGCTGTCTACCTGACTTTGTCCGTCGGGGAGCGTGTCGGGGATGCCGTCTACGACGAGTTTGACGCCGCGTATCCCGAACGCGGCGCGCGAGCCGAACCCGCGTATCGTGACCTTCAAGTCTTGCGCGAAGTTGTATCGGTTTTGAACTAAAACGCCCGGTACCCGGTTCATTGATTCATCGAGTCCGATCATCGGGCTCGCGGTTTGGATCGCGTCTTTGTCGAGGCGGGACACTGCGGCGGGGATGTCGATTTCGCGTTGTTCTCGGCGCGTCGCGGTGACGGTGACGGCTGGAAGCGTTTGCTCCGGCTCGGCGGCGACGATCAATGACGGCGTGAAACACGATAAGACCGCGAAATACAGCGCGACTGCGCGACAACTCGACGCCACGATAAAACGCTTCATGCGCTCCTCCGATGAAAGGATCATCGTAGCGTAAATCGGCGTTTCACGGAATCCTTCGATGCGTCGCTATCGGATTGTTTGACGGTTAGTCCGGTCAATCACGATGCCTTTATTAATAATCCGGTATATAATTCTCTCGAACCGCGCTATGTAGGGTGTTTACGCGGCGCTCCCCATATGCTAATGTAGTCTACTGGACAGGGAAGACCTGCGCGCCGACTACCGACGATTTACACAAAGATAAATTAGATCGCAACGGGAATCCAACACTTGGGCATCGACTTACTGACAGCGGACGACCTTAGAACGTTGATCGAGATCACTCATCGGGTGAATTCGACGCTTGAAGTGCGTAAGGCGGTCGATGAAACGTTGCACCGCGTGACCGAACTGGTCGAAGCGGACGCGAGCTCGATCTGGTTGTTGGACGACGACACGAACGAAGTCGTCTGCGCGAACGCGACGGGCGAACGCGCCAACGAAGTGCTGAAGGTGCGTCTTGCGTTCGGACATGGGATTGCCGGGCGGGTCGTCGAACACGGAAAGATCTACGCGACCGGCGACGCGATCAACGACAAGTATCACGCGCGAGAGGTCGCCATCCGAGTCTGCTACGACGTTCACGAAATGCTCTGCGTACCGTTGAACGGGCGAGGAACGACCATCGGCTGCGTTCAAGTGATGAACAAAGTCGGCGGTCGCATGTTCTCCGACCGCGACGTGCAACTGGTGTCCGCGTTCGCCGACCTCGCCGCGCTTGCCGTCCACAACGCGGCGCTGTTCACCCGCCAGCAAGAAGACCATGAGGCGATCCGACGCAGCGAGCAGGAGTCGCGGAAGTTTCGGCACATTGTCGAGCAAAGCCCGTCGACCGTCGCCGTGCTCGACACGATGGTAAGATCGAGTACGTCAACTCGGCGTTTATGGCGATTACAGGATTTAACTCGGAGGACGTTCGCGGCAAGCCGTACTCGGAACTGATCAACTCGGAGCCGCATGAGTACAAAGCGATTTGGGACACACTCCGCCGACGGAAGTTCTGGCGAGACGAAATCTTGCACCGCGTCAAGCGCGGGGGCACCTACCGCGAGCGCGCGCTCATATCACCGCTGCACGACGAGAACGACAAGATCATCCATTACATCAAAGTCGGCGAAGATGTAACGGAACAGTACGAACTGCTGCTCAAAAAGCAGGAAGCGGAAGCGGCGAGTCAGGCGAAGTCGGAGTTCCTGTCGCGGATGAGCCACGAGTTGCGTACGCCGATGACCTCCATTCTTGGGTTCGCGCAACTGCTTGATATGGGCGCGGCGGGCGTATTGAATCGGGAACAGGCGCAGAATGTCGCGCAGATATTGCGCGCTGGCGGGCATCTTCTCGAACTGATCGACGAGGTGCTCGACCTCGCGCGGATCGAATCGGGGCGGTTGACGCTTTCCGTGACGCCCGTTGAGATCGCGCCGCTGCTGATGGAAGGCGTCACGATCATCGAACCGCAAGCGACGCCGCGCAACATCAAGATCATCAACCTCGTGAGCCCGACGGACAACTACATCGTTTCTGCGGACCGAATGCGACTGAAACAGATCGTGCTAAACCTAATGTCGAACGCGGTGAAGTACAACCGCGACGGAGGCTCCGTCATCCTACAGGCGGAGGAGACGCCCAACGGCGGCGTGCAAATTGCCGTTCAAGACACGGGGAACGGCATACCGTCGCATCGGTTCGATGAACTGTTCGAATCGTTCAGCCGATTGGACGCCGAGAGTTCCGACATCAAAGGAACCGGGATCGGTTTGACGATCACGAAGAGGCTGGTGGAAGCGATGAACGGGACTATCGGGTTGGAAAGCACCGTCGGCAAAGGATCGCGCTTCTTCGTGTCGTTCCCTCCCGCGGTATCTCGCTGAACCGCCGCGAAACCTTGACGAGATTCCATCCCGCAGCCGCGTCCTCCCGCAGCCTACACGACCCACGATCTTCGGCAGGATGGGTACACGTTAGCGATGACGATTGACGATCTCGCCATTTCCCCACTGTTCGACGCATCGCGCATTCCAGCCCTCTTGATCGATTCCAACAACAACATTCGCGCCGTAAACCGCGCTTTCAAGTCCGTCTCGGAGCGCGGCATCAACGGGCGCGTGCACGATTGGGTCGGTCTGTCCACCACCAAACTCGACGAGAATGACGCGCGATGGGGCGCGGGCGACGACGTTGTCTCGGCGTGGAAATGGCAGTTCGAGGACGCAACAAATCATCTGATTCATATGGAGGTGTCGGCGGAATCGTTGATCGGCTGCGACGAGCGCGTCCGATTCGTTCAACTGCGCGATCAGACCGAGCTCATGCGGAGCCGACTCAGCAACGAGGTTGCGAGCGATCTCACGCGAAGCATCCGCGCGATGGAGCGTGCCGACGATTTGGATATCGTTATTTCCAGCCTGAAAGAGGGTATCCGTCGAGTCGGTATCCCATTCAACGAAGCGGTGCTGTTGCTGATTGACCCCCATACGGAACAGGTGTCCGTGCGCGGTCATACGATGAGTCCGGCGGGATGGGCTTGGGACGGCAGTTTTCTGTCGGGTCCGGATGCGGAGTTTTTCATCCGCGTGTGGCGAAGCGGTGAACCGCTATACCGACCGCGTTTTGAATCCGGCGACGAGCGGCGTTCAACGGTCGATGTGCCGTTTTCACACGGTGTACTCTCGCTCAACCGCGTGATTTCCGACGGCTTTACGGGGCAGGATATCGTTCACCTTCAAACGCTGACGGGCGCGTTGTCGGCTGGTTTCGTCCGACGCGAAGATATGACACTCCTGCAAGAGCAGAACGATGCCTTAGGCAGAGAACAGCGCCTATGGCGAATCGCCATGGACAGCGTTCCGTATCGAGTCACCGTGAAAGACCACGAACTCCGTCTCCTTCGCGCGAACGCCGCCGCGCTCAACGCGCTGGGCATCGCGTCAATAGACGAGGTGCAAGGGCAGGTCGTCTTTGATTGGAATGAGACAGAGTTCGGCGACCAATGGCGGCAAACGGGGCAGAGCGTCGTCGAATCCGGCGAAGCGGTTTCGGGCGAGGGGTTCTTGCCAGAAGAAGGTGGCAAGGGTAGGTGGTGGGAGTACATCCGTTCGCCGGTCATCGAGGAGGACGGCAACGTCGTCGGCGTCGTCAGCGTCAGCCGAGATGTGACGGAACGGAAACGCTTGGAGCGCGACGTTCATCAAGGCAAACAGATATGGGAGTACGCGTTCGACAGCGTCTCGTTGCATATCGCCGTCAAAGACCGTGAGGGACGGTTCCTGCGAATGAACCGTCAGTTGCGGCATATGCTTCGAATCGAGCGCGAGTCCGACGTGATCGGCACGACGGATGCCGATTGGTGGAACGGCGAGGAGGTCGAGGAATGGCAGGAACGAGACCGTCGTATTTACGAAACGGGCGAGCCTTACTTGGAAGTGATTCGCAGCGGACGCGAAACGTGGCGCGTTCAGCGCATCACGCCTCTTCGGGATGAATCCGGCAAGATCATCGGCACCGTTCACGTCGCTCAGGACATCACACCGCTGAAACGCGCCGAAGAAGCGTTGAGCCGCGAGCAACGCCTATGGCAACTGACGTTCGACAGCCTCCCGTACGCCGTGTCGATCAAGGACACCGACTTGCGGTTCATTCGACTGAATCGCCGCGCGATCCCGTTGTTCGACGGAGCGACGATGGAGGACGTGATCGGTACGACGGATTTGGACTGGTTCGATGAACGAGCGGTCGATTGGCAGGCGCGCGACAGGCGTGTCATCGAATCGGGCGAACCGCATTTCGGTGTGGGGCATAACCCTTCATCGGATACGTGGTGGACGGAAACGGCGCTGCCTGTCAGTGACGAAGCCGGGAATGTCGTGGGGATCGCGCATATCAGCGAAGATATCACCCCGCTGAAACGCGCCGAACATGCGCTGATCCGCGAACGACGGCTATGGCAGGTCGTCATCGACAGCCTTCCGCACAATGTCGTCGTGAAAGACCGCGATTCGCGTATCCTTCGCGCGAACCGGAACGTGCTTGAATCGCTCGGAATCGAATCGTTGGAAGGGATTATCGGCACGACGGACTACGATTGGCAACAAACCCAAGACGCCGACAAGTGGACAGAGCAAGACCGCCGAGTCATCGAAACAGGCGAGCCCTTCGCCGTCGAGTTTCAGGACGACGACAGGTGGATGGCGATCATGAAATCGCCATTGGTTGACGATGAGGGGAACGTGACGGGCGTCATCGTGATCGGCGAGGACATCACGAATCGGCGGCGCGCCGAAGACGGAGCGCGGCAGGCGAACGCGCAACTCCGTCGCTATACGGAAGAACTGCGGCGGTCGAACATCGAGCTCCAACAGTTCGCCTACATCGCCTCGCATGATCTCCAAGAGCCGTTACGCAAATTGCGCTCGTTCGCCGACCTGCTGCGAACGGACTACGGAGACTCGCTGGATGAAACGGGCGCCGATTACCTCGACCGTATGACCAACGCGGCGGAGCGAATGGCGAACCTGATTGCCGACCTTCTACAACTATCGAGGGCAGGCACAAGCGCGACACCGTTTCAATCGGTTGATTTGGACGAGGTTGCGCGGCAGGTCGTTGTTGACTTGGAGACGCGGCTGCAAGAGACGCAGGGAACGATTGAACTCGGCGTTCTCGGCAAGATTGAGGCGGACGCGACGCAGATGCGGCAACTGTTTCAGAACCTAATCGGCAACGCGCTCAAGTTTCATCGACGCGGGGTTGCGCCAAAGGTGGTCGTCACGGGTGAAGTCCGACAGGAGGGTTCACCGCCGTCGCAGGTTGTGGAGATTGTCGTGGAAGACAACGGGGTCGGGTTTTCGGCTGACCACGCCGAACGCATCTTCCACCCGTTCGAGCGACTGCACGGCAAGATGGACTACGAGGGAACGGGAATGGGACTGGCGATCTGTCGGCGACTTGTGCAACGGCATCACGGGCGGATCGTTGCGGACGGGGTTGAAGGTCAGGGCGCGCGGTTCATCGTGACGCTGCCGATCACCCAACCGGACGCGCCAGATGACGACGAGTAAAACGGCGCCTTGTCGGATCGGCGGAAAACGGGGACAATCGCCGTCGGCGGCAACGGGTTGGCATTAGGACGATGATTCTCAAATGAAGGAGAGACGATGAATATTCTCATGCTGCGACACTCCGCCGGGTTCGAGCATACGTACTTGCCGGACGCGGAGGTCGCGTTGAAACAGTTGGGCAAGAAGAAGGGCTGGAACGTCCGCACGACGCACCGATGCGATCAAGTGAACGCGGATAGGTTGTCGAAGACGGACGTGCTGATCTTTGCGACGACGGGCAACCTGCCGTTCAGCGATGACCAGAAGAAGGCGCTGTTGGACTTCGTGAAGAACGGCAAGGCGTTCGTCGGCATCCACAACGCGACGGACACGTTCTATGACTGGGCGGAGTTCGGCGAGATGTTGGGCGGCTACTTCGCGGGTCATCCGTGGCATCAAGAGGTCGGGGTGATTGTGGAGGACAAAAATCACCCTGCGACGCGGATGCTCGGCGATTCGTTCAAGGTCGTCGATGAAATCTATACCTTCAAGAGTTGGGACCGGAACAAGACGCATGTGCTGATGCGGTTGGACAACGCCTCCATCGACTTGTCCAAAGGCAACCGCGAAGACCACGACTACGCGCTCGGTTGGTGTCACGAGTATGGGGACGGTCG
>JAQBWJ010000011.1 GCA_027625215.1 Candidatus Poribacteria bacterium | reverse complement strand
GCGGTAGTTCCCCACGACATCCGCGCCCATTCGTTTCGCGCCGTCGAGTTTCGTATCAAGGCTCGCCGTGCCGATGGCACGCGCGCCGAGATATTTGGCGATCTGCAACGCCGCGCTGCCGACGCCGCTGCCGACCGAGTGGATCAACACCGTTTCGCCCTCGCGCACTTTCGCTTTGCCGACCACCATGCGCCATGCGGTTAGATAGGCGCAGGGGATCGCCGCGAGCGATTGAAGGTCAACGCCTGTCGGAACGCGGACCAGGTTGTAGGAGGGGACGGCGACGTACTCCGCGAACGAGCCGTTTGTTTGAAAGCCAAAGACTTTTTGTTGATCGCAGAGGGCGTTGTCGCCGGATATGCAGAGGTCGCACGCGCCGCAGGACAAGATCGGCACAATGACAACGCGGTCGCCGACGCGCCACCCCTTCACGTTCGCGCCCAACTCAGCGATCTCACCCGCGCCGTCCAGCCCCCCGATGTGGGGCATTGGGGCGACTTCGGGTCGTCCTTCGCGGGCTTTCAAGTCGAGGCGGTTGAGAGCGGAGGCGTGGAGTCGAACGACGACCTCGTTCGGGTCGGGCGTGGGGTCGGACACGTCTTCGTAACGGAGCACGTCAACGCCGCCCTGATCGTGAAAGATTGCCGCTTTCATTCGCCCTCAACACGTTTGTGAAATCTATTGAGCCGAAAAGAACCTGTTTTTCGAGCCGTCCTTGCTGACTTTTACTTCAAGTCGTTTCGTGCAGCGCGGACACCAGCCAACAAACGCGGTCTTCGCTTTGTTCAGATAGATGCGTTGGTAGACGCCGCAGCAATCGAACCGGATGCCAAGAAACGGGCGTTTCTGTTTTGATTCGGACGACGGATTCTCGTTCATACCACCCTTCTTTCTCACGTGCCTAGAAGAGCAGCCCGGCGCGGAGCCATATACTCAGAGACTTGTCCGCGTCGCTGCCGGACGACACCGGGTACGCCACATCCACCCGCAGCAGGTCCGCAGGGGACGGAACGGGGGACGGCGGCAACCAGTCAACAGGGTTGACGATCCCAACCGAGACGCCCGCCGCGATTTCGATTGGAGCGTCCGATGCCGTTCGTCCATGATACCAGACCTTCGCCGTGTCGAGGAAGGCTCCGATGAAGGGACCCGCCGTCATCGGTTGAAAACGGTACTCGAGCGTGCCGGACGCGCCGAGTTCGCCACTAACGGATTGCGGGTCGCTGACGCGCAGGAGATCGCCGCCGAGCGTCAGGTGTTGTTGGCGCGGCAGCGGCTCGTCCGTCGCCTGACCCACGACGCGGGCGGAGAATGCGTGTTTACCAAGTGTTCCATATGCGCGAACGTCGCCGCGCGCGAGTGTGTACGCCCATTCGCCACGAGCCTTGCCGCCCAACGCGACGGTCAACCCGTCGAACACGGCGGACTCAACGGAGAGGTTCAACCACGCGCCGCGCGTGACGGCGACCGTTGGAATCGGTTTGCGCCGCAGCGGATCACGGTCGTCGTTCGCAAGCGCGTTGCGCGCGTCGAGTGTGAGCGCGAGTCGTCCGTACGAGGTTGAGCCGTCCGTGATGCCGCGATTGGGGCGCGTGACGCCTCTCGTCAGGAGGTCGGGACCGCGCAACCAGCCGCTCCCGACCGCGCGGGCGAGCGACCATTCCTCGCGTATTCCCGTATGCGCCTCGAGTCGTAGACGGGGATGGAACTCGGCGCGGAGGAACAGGTCGCCGCCTTCTTGGGAGAAGTAGTCGAGTCCCGCAGCTCCGTAGATGAGCGCGGAAAGGGCGTTCACGGGGTTGTCGTCGGACTGGAAGGGCAGCGTTTTCGTTTGGCGATCCCAATGTCCGCCGAATGAAAGCGTCTTGGCGTCGGTCAAATAGAAAAGGAGTCCGGCGCGGTAGTCGAATCTGGTGGAGGAGTCGTCGCGGCGTTCGCCAAATTGGGTGAATGCTCCGCTCACGATGACGTGGGTCTGCGTGTCTTTTTCGCGGTGAACGTGCGCGCCGAGTCCGAGACGCCAAGCGTTGACGCGATTGAAACCGATCTCCGGAAGCAGGTCGATCCGTCGGGGGGAACGTTCTTGGATCAAGATGACCCAACGACGTACGCCGTCGTCCATCCGCACGCCGTCACCTGAGACGGATTCAAACGAATCGTACCGCTCCGACAGCGTTGCGGATAACGATGCCAACGCCTCGTCCGCCCGAAAGGAGTTGTAGGGGACGCCGACGTTGAAGCGAAGTTCGCGCTCAATCGCGTCGGTTGGGATGCGTGCGTTGCCGCGCACGATCAGTCCGCCCATGAACCCCTCGTTCAAACGAAAGACGAGGAGAGCGCCGTTTTCGTCGGGATGCGCCTCCCATCGGTCGCCGACCGCCTGCTCATAGCCCCTGTCGCTGTAGCCTTTCAAGACGAGCGACCACAACTGCTCAATCGCAGCCTGCGAGTGCCAGCCAGGAATTTTCGCGTATGCCGCTGCCCACTCGCTCGTCGGCACTGCTGCCGCTCCGACGATTTCGAAGCGCGAGACGTAGATGGCGTTCTGTCCGGCGAGACTGAGCGTCGCGTGTGGGCTTTCGCCGTCGAGAGGGGTCGTCATCGACGCTTCGACGTTTTGGAACCAATCCAGCCGTCGGAGGCGCGCTTCCAGCACGGGGAGATCGGCGGCGTGCGCCGTTCCAACCGACGGGAGCCCGGCGGCTAGTTCCAACAACGTCGGCGGGATAAAGTCGTTGCCTTCGATGGTGAGCGGGAAACGCGGTTCCAACGGGGGACGGGGCGGAACGAGCATCGCGTCGCCGTCGGGGTGCCACTCGTCCCAATCATCCGCGTTGGGGCGAACGCGGACGGCGTTCCAACCGAATCGCGCGCCTTCGTCCAAGTCCCATCCCAACTGAGCGTGCGGGATCGCCAACTCGACGACCCACGCGCTCGGATGGACGCGCGTTTCCACCGTCGCGTCGGCGTTCCACGACGGGTCGTCGGCTCCGTCGATCAGTTCAGCGTCGAGCATCGCGCCGAGCAGGTTGACGGTGAATCGATAGGTGCGCGCGTTGACGCGCAGGAGCAGATCGAAGGCGTCGTCTTCGTCCAACAAGGGATCGTCGCGTTTTGTCGCGCCGTGATGAAGCGTCGTCCAGTCCGTCTCGTGCGCGACGAGCGCAACGTAGAGCCGTTTGGCGTCCCACATGAGTTGCATCTCGAAACCGTCGTCGTTGCCGACCTTCGCTACGGGAGCGTCCAGCCATGCCGCTTCCAACATGCCGTCGATGAGGATGCCTTGCGTCGCAAGCGGGGCGGGATAAACGGCTCGCTGCGAGGGAGACGGCGTCTCACCGAGAGGGGAGAGGTCGATATCGCCGATGGTGGATGTCAATCGAAGTTTAGGTCCGCCGCCGGACAACGAGCCGACAAGTTGGTCGTTGCCGTTGATGGGGCGCATTTGGATTTCGATGGGCAGTCGGCTGCGGATATCGCCCTGAGCGGCGATGGCGACGACGGAGGCGGGATAATCGAACGGCAAACGAACGGTAACGTTCCCATCGTCCGTTTCGACCTCGACGGGAAATGCGGTCGTGTCGAGCACATCGACGGCAATATCGCCGTTGTCGGCGTGGAACGCGCTCTCGCCGTTGAGAAAGACGGACGCCGCGATGTTTCCCGTCTCGGTGGCTCGGTTGGACGCGCCTGTCCCGCCGCGCGCTGTTATGTCGCCTTGAATGACCCGCACAGCGAGATCGCCGTAGGTGCGTTCTACCGAGACATTGCCTCGCCCGACGGAGATTGTGACGTCCATATCGAACGGCGCGTTGATGCGGAGAACGTGTTCCGATTCGCTGGAGAGTTCCACATAAACCGTGTCCCGCTCGACCCGCACCGATTCCGGCAGCGCGACAATCTCAATATCGGGGCGCTCCGAACCGACGATTTCGACCGTCGCCACGTCTGCGGCGATGTTAAGGTGGAGAAGCGAATCGGCGGGCAGGGTGATCGCCGTTGCCGCCTGAGCCCATACCAAAATACAAATGACGGCGAACCGTCGGATCGAGAAACCCATGCAAACCACGTCCTTTCACCTCATTCTACCGGACGGAAGACGAACCTCACAACGCGCGATGACATCGCGTTCAGTCTGTTGAAGCGGTCGTGAAATGGCGTTCGTTTCTTGTCCTGTCTCGGTTGAGTCCGTACAATGGTGACAGGGATCGGAGTCGATTGATGTTTTCGCGCGTATTTGCCTTAATTGTTGTCGTTAGCGGATTGATTGTTTGGGCGAGTCCGACGCTCTACGCGCAGACGCAAACGGCGTCGCAACTGCGCGAGGCGGAGCGAAAACGCGCCGACCAAGAACGTCAAAAAAAAGAGGCGGAAGCGACGCGCCTCCAGATGCTTAAAAACGAGAAAAGCATCCTTGGCGTGTTGGATGAAATCGAGCGGCGCGTTGAGACGGGGCGACATAACATCGCCGTATTGCAGAAACGTGTCGCGTCGCTCAAGACGAGCATCAATGCGACGGAACGGGAAATCGCGGGACTGACGGATAAACGGCACGCCCGACGCGAACTGCTCGCCGACCGACTGCGCGCCCATTACAAGATCAACTACCTCACGCCCAATGGGTACGTCGGACTGGCGTTCCAATCGGACAACGTGTCGGATGTGCTTGTTCGTCTGCGGTATCTCACAAAAATACGTGAAAAAGACGATTCAATCATCGACACGTATCTTAAAGACGAACAACGATTGATCGGACATAAGCGGGACTTGGTGAGGGAAGAGTCGCGGCTGGCGAACGAGGAACAGACGCTGCGAGAGGAACAAACGTTGCTCGCGCGGGAACGCGAACGGCGCGAGTCAACCCTCTCCACCGTCCGCAAGGATCGCGCGTTGAAGGAACGGGCGATCAAAGAGTTGGACGCTTCGCTGAGGGAGATGACGAACCTGATCTCGCGGTTGGAGCGGTTGAAATCGGCGGAAGACCGCACGACGTCGGGCAGCCGTCCGTCGTCCGCGGTGTTGGGTTCGACGGATGAGATCAAGTTGGCGGCGCAGACGTTGGGAACGCTCTCTTGGCCCGTGCAGGGGAAGATCATCAGCAACGTCAGTCCGGCTTTGGAAGGGATCACGATCAAGGCGAACGAAGGGACGCCCGTGAAGGCGGTGAAGGACGGGACCGTCGAATATGCGGAACGGTTCAACGGGCTGGGGTTCGGGAACCTCGTCGTCGTGAATCACGGGAACGGGTATCGGTCGTTCTACGCGCATCTGAGCGAATTCAAGGTGAAGCAGGGGGACAAGGTGACGACCGGTCAGTCGGTCGGATCGGTGGGAAGCACCGGGTCGTTGGTTGGCGCCGTGTTGTATTTTGAGATGCGCCACAACTTCAACGTGATCAACTTCCAGAAGATCGTCAAGTAGTCTCTCCCGCCTCGTTGACGGAAAGGGAATCGAGAACGTGAGCGCACGGATTACTCTCATAATGATGATGGTTGGCGGGATGTGTTCCGTTTGGAGCGCGTCCGCTCAGGACGACCTGCAACTGCAACCTGTCTAGATCGTGGACGGCGCGGCGGAAGAATCGCTGAACGATGAGAACACCGTCATTCAGCAGTTGAGCCTGTTCAGCGAAGTGCTCGCGCGAGTGCAGCAAAACCATTACGACGATCCGAATGTGCCGCAACTCGTGGAGGGCGCGATACGCGGGTTGTTGCGAGTGCTCGATCCGTACAGCCAGTATTATACGCCTGCGGAATACCAAGACCTCCAGTCCGATACGCAAGGGAAGTTCGGCGGGTTGGGCATGTACATCGGGATCAAACAGAACCGACTCACCGTCATCACCCCGATTGAGGACACCCCCGCCGACGAAGCGGGAGTGCTCGCGGGCGACCACATCATCGACATCGACGGCAAGGCGACCACCGACATGACGACGACGGACGCCGCCAATCTGATGCGCGGCGAACCCGGTACCGACGTGACGATTACGATCCTGCGCGAGGGGGTCGATGAGCCGATTGTGCTGACGATCACGCGGGACATCATTACCGAAATGTCCGTCAAATACGCGAATGTGTATGGCGATCTCGGCTACATCCGCCTGACGCAGTTTAAGGCGTCGTCGCCGGAAGCGGTGTCGGACGCGATTGTCGATCTCTCGGCGCAGGGCGCAAAGGGGTTGATCCTCGACTTGCGGAGCAACCCGGGCGGACTGTTGAGCGCGGCGGTCGAGATATCCAGCCAGTTTCTTCAAGAGGGCGAACTGGTCGTCTACACGCAAGGCGGCGCCGAGCGCGAAGACTACTCCGCGATTCAAAGCTCGACCCGCACCGGATTGCCGCTTGTCGTGCTGGTGAACAACGGGAGCGCGTCCGCGTCGGAGATCGTCGCGGGGGCGTTGAAGGCGCATCGGCGAGCGATCCTGTTGGGCGGGACGACGTTCGGGAAGGCGTCCGTGCAGAAGATATACCCGCTCCGCGAGGGCGGCGAGGCGGGGGCGGTCAAACTGACGACATATCATTACTATACGCCGGATGGGGTGGACATTCACACACTCGGCATTGAACCCCATGTGGCGTTAAGCCCGTTCAGCCCGTTGGAATCGCGAATGTGGCGCAAAGTGCGGACAAGCGACGCGCTCAAGACGTTCGTCGAGGGTGAAGGGGATGACCTTCTCGCGCAAGTGGACGGATTGAAACGCGACGAAACTAGTTCGCCGTTGCGACGCAAGTATCGGGCGTTCATCGACGCGCTCGCGGAAGACAACGCGGTGCTCGGCGACCCGCTCATCAAGTACGCGATCGCGCTTGAAACGACGCCGGAGACGGACGACTACGAGTACGATCCGCAGATTCTGGCGGCGTCGCAGTACCTACGCGCGTTCGACGCCTTCCGCGACCTGCGCCAACCCAGCGAGGGCTCCATTCAACAGGGCAACTGATGCGGGAATCCGATCAACCGATCCATGAACGTCAAGAAGAGGTGGTAGGCGACGGGTACTATCTCCCGCTCACCATCGGTCTGTTGATTACCGCCGCGCTGCTGAACTTCTACGTCTACACCGTCGGCGACTATTCCGCTTCCCCATTGACCGTCACGCTGATCGTCTCGCACGCCTACTACGTCGTCGTGTTGTTGAGCGCGTTCATGGCGCCGCCGACGCATGTGTGGACGGTATGGGTGACGACGACCGTCTCATCAGGGATATATGCGCTTGTCCATTCGGACGAGCCGGGACTCATAATGGCGGGGACGGTTTTCGCCGTTGCGTCCGCAATCACGACCGTCGCGGTGCGGCGGTTGCGCGTCTCGCGGGCGGCGTACGAACGCGATCTCGTCGCGCTTGACGCGGCGAACGCGGACGTTCAGAAACGTTTGGAAGAGCAGTCCGCCCTGTTTGAAGTCAGTCAGAACACCGCGACGACGTTCGACCTCGAACGGCTCTACAACGGGATCATGGCGACCGTCTCGAACCGACTTAAGATGTATCGCGGGACGCTCTCGCTCTTCGACCCGGAGACGCAGGAGCTCCGCGTCAAGTACGCCTACGGACTGTCGCAGCGCGAGATCGAACGCGGTCGGTATCGGCTCGGCGAGGGGTTGTACGGCGCGGTGATGGCGTCCGGCGAACCGATGGCGGTCCCGAACGTTGGGGAACAACCGATCCGCCTGAACGCGACGGACGCGCTCGCGTTTGAGTGGGAGACGCGCTCCGTCGCCTACCTATGCGTGCCGATCATCATGGAGGGGCGAACGGCGGGCGTTCTCAGCGCCGACCGTGCTCCCGTCGATCAACGCACGCTCGGCGACGATTTGCGGTTCCTGACGATCCTCGCGTCGATCTTCGCCCAAGCGTTGAAGATTCAAGAGATGATCGAGGCGACCGTTGAACATGAACGCATGGCGGCGTTGGGGCGCATGGCGCAGAGCGTCGCGCATGAAGTCCGCAACCCGCTCGGCGGGATACGCGGCGCGGCGCAACTGCTCCAAATGAGCCTCGTTCCCATAGAAGCGTCGGCGGATGGACAGTCCGTCGCAGCGTCTGTCAGTGATGAACTTCGGGAGGAAGCGGAAAGTTATACCGATATCATTGTGCAAGAAGTGGATCGGTTGAACCGCGTTGTGGAGCAATTGTTGCACTTCGGCAGTTCGCGGACGGCGAGACGCGAACAACATCGCCTCCACGAAATGATTGAGCATGTAGTATTCTTAGTGGGGGCGGATGCCGCCGCGAGGGGCGTCCGTGTTGAACAGGAGTTGCCGCGCGAACTTCCCCATGTGGAAGTGGACGGCGACCAGATGACACAAGTCTTTCTGAATCTGGTGCGGAACGCGCTGGAAGCGATGCCCGATGGGGGCTTGTTGCGGGTGATCGCGCGCGCGTCGGAGGATGAATCGCGGGGAGCGTCGTCAACAGGGACGGTGCGGGTGGTTGAAGTGGAAGTCGCGGATACGGGATTGGGGATTGCGCCCCATCTGTGGGAGTCGATCTTCGACCCGTTGTATACGACAAAGCAAAAAGGCACAGGCATCGGACTCGCGTTGACGAAACGGCTTGTCGAAGAGCATGACGGCTATATCGAAGTGTCCGCGAACGAACCGCGCGGCGCTCGATTCACCGTCGTGTTGCCCGCATTTTCCGGCTAGGGGGATCGCTTGAACCGGATGCGCTTTGGAGGCACGTCATGGCGACAAAACGAGTCCTCATCTGCGACGATGAGCCGAACCTCTGTTTCATCCTGACCCACGCCCTGCGTCCGCTCGGCGTTGAAACGACGACCGCGCACACCTTGGCGGACGCGACGGACGCGCTGCGTCAAGGCAACATCGACGTGATGTTTCTCGATATCTTTCTGCCCGACGGCAACGGGCTCGATCGATTGCCGAAGTTCCGCGAAGAATACCCACTCATTCCGATCATCGTTCTGACCGCGCATGGCACGATGCGAACCGCGCTCGAAGCGATGAAACGGCACGCCTTCGACTACATCACCAAACCGTTCGACGTGACGAAGGTGCAGGAACTCGCGCGGCGGGCGTTGCTGGCAGTCGAGCGGCAAGCCGCCGAGTCGTCGGAACCCACCGCCCCTCCGAAAGTGGGCGACGGCGACGAGATGATCGGCAACAGCGGGTTGATGCAGGAAGTGTTCAAAACGGTCGGGCGCGTCGCCGAGAGCGATGTCACCGTGCTGATTCAAGGCGAAGGCGGCACCGGGAAAGAACTCGTCGCGCGGGCGATCCACATGAACAGCCATCGGGCGACGGGACCGTTCGTTCCGGTCAACTGCGCGGCGATCCCGGAGACGTTGTTGGAAAGCGAACTGTTCGGGCATGTGCGAGGCGCGTTCACGAACGCCGTCGCCGACCGGAAAGGGCGGTTTGAACAGGCATCGGGAGGCACGTTGTTCTTGGACGAGATCGGCGAGATGCCGTTCGATGTGCAGTCGAAACTGCTGCGCGTCCTTCAAGAGCGGACGTTCCAACCTGTCGGTTCCAACGAAACACGCGTGACGGACGCTCGTATCATCACCGCGACGAACCGCGATTTGGCGCGAGCCGCCGATGAAGGCGACTTCCGCGAAGATTTATTGTACCGACTGAACGTCGTCACCGTGACGCTGCCGCCGCTCCGAAAGCGGATGGACGACGTGCCCTCGCTGACGGAGTATTTCGTCTCGAAGTATTGCGCGCGTTACAACCGCGATCCCGTCACGGTGTCAAAGTCGCTCGCGGAGCGATTGTACAAGTATCATTGGCCCGGGAACGTCCGCGAGTTGGAAAATGTCATTCATCGCGCCGTTGTCATGGCGCGCGGGAACATTCTGACGGAAGAGGACGTGCCGCTGCTGTCGCCTCCGCCGGAGACGGAGCGCGGCGAATCCATCGAACTTTGGCTGCGCCGACTCACCCAAAAACACGTCGATGACGGACGGGTGGGGGAACTGCACGATGAAGCGCTCGCGGGAGTGGAAATCCCGCTGTTCCGGCTCGTGTTGGAACAGACGAGCGGGAACAAATCGCGCGCGGCGGATATACTTGGCATCAACCGAAATACGTTACATGCTAAGATGAAACGGTACGAAATGCTTGACTCGGACGGGTCGGAGGATGACTCGTAACGCCGATGATCGCGGGGTTTAGGCGCACATGAGAGACTCAGGGAAGAGACAACGGATGGAACGTTATCGAACGGCGTGGTTGGCTGCCGCGCTGCTGGTCGTTGCCTGTTCGGCGGATGCGGCGCGCGTGCGCGTCACGCTGCCCAACGGCGACCGTTACACGGGAGATTGGGTCGGGGCGAGCGAATCGCAGTTCGGTATCCGATTAGAGGGCGGGATGGAGATGCAGTTGCCG
Organism: Candidatus Poribacteria bacterium; assembly: GCA_027625215.1. GTDB lineage: Bacteria > Poribacteria > WGA-4E > JAQBWJ01. The sequence goes on along the minus strand of JAQBWJ010000011.1, from coordinate 3,829 downwards.
CTCGCCGGGACGACGCTCGAATTCATTACCGAAGGCGGCGAAAACGTCCCGTCCGACGCGGTGCAGTACTTGAAGGCGGCGATGGACGCGGTTGAGTTGGGTCTGGATGAGACGGCGGTGCAGGCGTTCCGCGAGGCGATCACGCTCTCGCCGAAATACGCCCGCGCTCACTATGAATACGCGCGTTACCTCGAAAGCGCCGAATCGTCGGACGCCTTCAACCATTACGTGCTCGCGGCGCAACTCGATCCGGCGGGATACCCGATTGGCGACAAGATTCGTGCTGCGGCGACGGAAGCGTTGGCGAACAAGGACTATCTTGAAGCGGCGAACGCCTTGTTCACCTTCTCGCAGACGTTCCCGAACGACCCGGACGCCGCGTCCGCCGCGTATGACGCCGCCGCCTATTTTCGGCAAAGTATGAACGCGGACAGCGTCGCCTCCTCAGCGCGCGACAGGGCGATCAAGGCGCATGATTGGGCGACGTCGCAGTTCCCCAATAAGGAGCGCTCGGCGGAGACGTTGTTTCATCTGGGTTCGCTTTACCAGAAAGCTCGGCTGCCGGAACAGTCCATCAGCGCGTTGAATCGACTGCTCGGATCGTACCCGGGCAGCGACTACGAGGCGGAATCGTTTTTGGTGATGGGCTATGCCTACTTGCAATTGGGCGATATGAACGCCGTCGGCGCGGCGGCGAAGACCGTCTTGACGCTGACGGACGATCCCGACCTGCAAGACCGCGCCCTTGAACTGGCGTCCGAAGTCGCGTGGTCGATCATCACGACCCAAGAGGGGATGCCGGGCGACGAAGTGTTCGCCCTGAGTCTAGACGGGTCGAAAGTGTGGGCAGGGACCGTCTACGGTATCACCGAGTTGAGTTCTGAGAGTTCTCCGTTAAAAATCGTGACGAACGGTGCGCCGATTTCGACCTCCGTTGTTCGGGCGATTGCGTCGGACGCGCGCGAGGTGTGGATCGGGACGAGTGGTCAAGGGGTCATCCGGTACGACAAGCAGACAAAAGCGTCCACCACCTATACGACCCTCGACAGACTGCCGGGCAACCGGATCGATACGATTGCGTTGGATTCGTCGGAAGTGTGGGTCGGCGGGCTCGGAGGAGTTTCACGGTTCGACCGAGCGACGGGGAATTGGCTGCGGTTTACGTCGGAGTCGGGATTCGCTGGGCGCAACGTCACGACGATTGCGATGTCACCTGATTCCGTGTGGGTCGGAACGCGGCAGAGCGGGTTGATCCGCTACGACCGCGCCGGGAACTTTTGGGAAGCGTTCACGACGACGGACGGACTCAGCAGCAATGAGATCCGCAGCGTCGTCGTGACGAATCGCGGAGTCGCGACTTCGTGGTACACCGAGAACCGTAAGGGGATCGACGAGTGGGACCGAAACGCGGGCGTGTGGACGCCGATCCCGTTTGGGACGGACAACGTGGCGCCCGAAGATATCTATTTGAGTTATCATCACGGGACGCTTTGGGTTGCGTCAGGCGGAACGTTGCTGTTTCGCCCACCCAGTCTGAGTTGGGTGGGGGTGAGTTACCCGGTGGCGTTCGAGGGTTCTCGCGTGAGGTGCATCGTCGCGGACGACCGATGGGTTTGGGTCGGCACGAACGACGGACTCGGTCGGTTGGACGTGGAGATGCTTCAGCAGGTGGAGGAGTAGACGGGGATGCGTGAATGGTGCGATCGCCATCGCTTCTTGATCGGTGTCGTGCTGACGTTGCTCTGGGTCGCGTTCGTCGCCACCCACTCCCAAGACGATGGGAAGTGGATGGAGGCGTTGGACCGCGACTATAAGAACATCGACAAAGCGCGAAACAATCAAGGACAACTCCATCGCGCGCTTGTAGACAAGTGGGCGAAGGAAGGGCGACTGCCGACCGTCATCGCGGAATATGAATCCCGTTCCGACCAACAGCCGGACAACCCCTTCCTTGCATACGGCGGCGGTTACGCTTTCGCGGTGCGCGGCAACGACGACGATCTCGAACGCGCCGCTGCGAAGTTTCAGCGCGCCGTCTCGCTACAACCGGATTTCGTGATGGGACATTTTTCGTTGGGCGGGGTGCACTATCAACTTGGGAACGCAACCGCCGCTATCGATGAATATAAGACATGCGTTCAACTCGACCCGACGTATATCCCCGCCTACTACGCGATGGGCGAAGTCTTCCGCGCGACGGAGAAGTGGGAAGACGCCCTCGCCGCCTACGAAAACGCCCTGACGAACGCCCAACGGGACTGGGCGCGTCCCCACTACGGAAAAGGCATCGTGCTTATCGCGTTAGGCGACGACGTAACCGCCGAAGTGGAACTGCGTCAGGCATTGACGCTCGACGTGAAGTTCGGGTTGCCGTACTTCCCGCTTGGGCAGATTCGCGCCCGCAACGGGGCGGATGCCGAAGCGCTCGAACTGTACCGTTCCGGTACGCAGCTGGAGGGGCAACAACCGACGGAAATCCAAACGCTCGGTCGAATCTTTTACGAGAACGCGAAATCCAACCAAGCGGAAACGCTGTTCCAACAGGCGTTGGCGATCAAACCGGACGACGCAAGCCTCCATTTCGATCTGGGCGAGGCGTTTTGGGCGCAAGGGAAGACGGCTGAGGCGACGGCTGCGTACCGGGAAGCCGTCTCGCGGGATAACGGTTATGCCGACCGATTCAAGGGTACGGTGCGCGACCTGTTTTTCACGGCATCCATGTCGGCGGACGCGGCGCGTGTCGCACTCGACAAATCGTTGGCAATCGAGCCAAATGACGCGGAGGCGCATATCCTTTACGCGCAGGTGGAGACTTCGACGACGCGGTACGCTGAAGCGATCGATCACTATGAGGCGGCTGCGACGCTTGCGCCAACGCGCGACGACGTTCATTTCCCTCTAGGCGACCTCTATTATGCGACGGGTCAACGCGATCAAGCGGCATCGGCGTATCGTCGCGGCGTTGAGTTGGACTCGACCCAGTTGGATCGGTTTCGTCGCGTTGGCGATCAAGCGTTCGCCGACGGGAAGCACGGCGACGCCATCGCGTCATACGACAAGCACCTGTTGATTTCTCCCGATGACACGGACGCGCGATATCGTTTCGCGCGGAGTTACGAGGAAACGGGCGAACCCGATGCGGCGACTGTCCAGTATGAACAGGTGCGCGCGCAGGCTCCGGCGACGAACGATACGTTGGAACGGCTCGCGCGCCTCTATCACGGCTCCGGCGCGGTCGGCAAGGCGTTGGACGTGTTGACGGAGCTCGTCGCGTTGCAACCGGGTAACGCTTCGGCGCATTTCACGCGAGGCGAGATACTCCGCGACATGAAACGTGAGGACGAGGCGATTGACGCCTTCACGCGCACCGTCGAACTCGACGCGACGCATGTTGACGCCTTTTATCGTCTGGCGACGCTTTACGAATCGCGCGACGAAGAGAAGTCGATTGCGAACTTCCGACGAGTGCTCGAACTCGCGCCGAATCGGACCGACTCCTACTTCGCGCTCGCGGGACTCTACCTGCGGAGGAAAGACGGCGATTCCACGATACCGCTCCTTGAGGCGGGGCTGACGTTGGAACCTCGTCGGGGACGAGATCAATATGCGCTTGCGCGACTGTTGGACGAACGCGACAGACTCGGCGACGCGTTGCCCCATTACGCCGTTGCGGTGGACGTGAAGGACGACGAGCCGAGTTGGTTCTACGAGTACGCTCGATGCGCCCATCGTCTCATTGAGGACGCGGATGAGGACGCGCGAAAGGAACTCCCCGCGACGGCGAACGCGGCGTACACGGCATGTCTTTCGTTGAACGCGACGTCGGACG
>JAQBWJ010000010.1 GCA_027625215.1 Candidatus Poribacteria bacterium | reverse complement strand
GAATCGCCGAACGCCGCGTCGATGCGGTACGTCTCGACCGCCGCTTTCGCGCCGCGCCCGTCAATCGACACGCGCACCGGCAGATCGCCGTCTACCGCGAGCCACAACCGCCCGCCCGGTCGCAGTTCCGTCTCCGACCCCGAAACGCGCTTCCAACCATCGTCTCGGTTGGGCTCGATCCGAAATGCCCATGCCACCGATTCGACGGTGGCGTTTTCACCGAGCGGCGGCGCGGCGAGAACGCTACCGACGATCCCAAGCGCCCAAATCAACGAAACTGCGAGACGTTTCAGAGTGATCGACCTCCGCGGCAGAGGGCGTGGTGAATGATGGTTGGGGGAAGTTAACGCTTGGCGACCTTCGATTTCGTCGTCGTCGTTTTGTCGTTGACCGTCACTTCGACCGTGATGGCGCGTTCGCCATCCGATTCCTCGTAGGGCGTCTCGTACGTCACCTCATAGCGCGAGACGGCGCTCTGCGTCAGCGAGGAGGCGATGCTCGTCAGATTCAGTTCCGATGCCGTTTGTACGAACCGTCCGCCTGTGCTGTTGGCTACTGTGGAGAGTTCAGTCGAATGGAGATCGGTTGGATCCGAACTGTCCGCAATCGCCACAATGAAGATCGGCACGGATAGACGGACCGCGCCGCTGATGAGCGACTCCATCGAGGCGCTTGAACGGTTATCTTCGCCGTCGGTCATTACCAGCACGATGTTCGCGTGGTTTTTCCGCTGAGTTGTGTCGCCGAGGTGCGCCACACCTTGGAGTGCGCCGTCGAAAATACGCGACCAACCGGCAGAGACGGACGGGTTCGTAATCGCCCGCGTGATCTCGCTGGAGTTCGATCCGCGCAACGACGCATCGACCACGACGGTTGTCGCCACGTTGATGATTTCGACGTGATCGCTGTTGCGGAGCGAGTTCACGACAGCGATTGCCGCCTGTTCCATCTCGTGTTCTTCGGATGGGTTGATGCTGCCGCTGCGGTCGAGCACGATGGCGATATCAACCGAGTCCGACGATGACTTGGACACTTCGGTTGTGCTGACCGCCGTGTCCTTCTTCAATGGAGCCGCCGCGACCTCAGCCGTTTCACTCGGCTTTGAATCGTACACCAACTCTTCGTCGTCCGTGCCGACAATCGACTCCCACACGCGGACGCGCATCGCGCTGGGATCAACCTCCGCGTTGACGACTGTGTCCGTGATGGAGAGGCTGAGCGTCACCGCGCCGGAGTCGTCGGACTCCTCAATCTGCGTGATCGCCACGCCTGCCAGGTCGGGCGTATCAGGATTCGTGTCGAGAGCGTCCTCCGAACAACCCCACGCGACCATCATCGCCACAAGTACCATCGCCGACCGTCGTACTATGTTCATCATCCCGTTCTTCCGTTATGCGAAAGGGCAACTCCGCTTGTATCGCACAGGCGACACAACGATAACTGTCAACTCTACCCGACTAACGCAACAGACGTGCCAACTATAAAACAGCGCGATACTCGCTCTATTTCTGGATGGAGGGTACAATTCGCAAAATAGCACGCCGCATTTTGGTACGATTTCCAATTGGGACTTTCGCATTCGAGACGATGTCTCGTGTATACAAGGATCGCTTACGCAGCGACGGACTGCAAGCGAGATTAAGATGCCTCAGCGCTCAACTACCAGATGGATTCAAACCGATCAATCGCATCGCTTGGCGTTGCCTTCCGCCGCGTCTGCGGCGCGTTCATGATCCTGCCCGCGATACCGTGCGACGAGCGGGCGCGAATTGACATCGAAAACGGGTGGGGAACTACGCCTCCCCACCCGTTTTTACGCGCTGTCAGCCGCAATCGCTCAGAGGTACTGTCGCAAGAACTGCCCCGTGTACGACCGCTCCACCTTCGCCACATCCTCCGGCGTCCCGAAGGCGATCACCTCGCCGCCGCTGTGACCGCCCTCCGGTCCCAAGTCGATGATCCAGTCGGCGCACTTGATGACATCCAACTGATGCTCGATCACCAAGACGGTGTTGCCCGCCTCCACCAGACGGTTGATGCAGTCCAGCAGCCGCGTGATATCCGCGAGGTGCAGTCCGGTCGTCGGCTCGTCGAGGATGTAGAACTTGTGGTCGCCGCGTTTGACCTTGCCGAGCTCCTGCGCGAGTTTCACCCGTTGCGCCTCGCCGCCCGACAGCGTTGTCGAAGACTGCCCAAGTCGCAGGTAGCCCAGTCCCAAGTCGTTCATCACGCCCAACTTCCGCGCGATGATCTTCGTGTCCTCGAAGAATGTCACCGCCTCCTCAATCGGCATATCGAGCACGTCCGTGATCGTTTTGCCCTCGTACATTACTTCGAGCGTCTCTTGGTTGTATCGCGCGCCCTTGCAGACGGGGCACTGCACTTCCACGTCCGGCATGAAGTGGAGTTGCTTGCTGATCGTGCCTTCGCCGGAACACTCCTCGCACCGACCGCCTTTCACGTTGAAACTGAACCTCCCGACCGAATACCCCCGCTCCTTCGACTCATCCGTGTCGGCGAACAACTTGCGGATGTTGTCGTAGATGCCGATGTAGGTTGCCGGGTTCGATTTCGGGGTGCGCCCGATGGCGGACTGGTCGATGTTGACGACATCGGAGATGTGTTCGATGCCCTGCACGTCCTCGTGCTTGCCCGACAGCGTGCGACTGTCGTAGAACACCGAATGCAGTTTGTTGTAGAGGATGTCGTTGATGAGCGTGCTCTTGCCGGAGCCGGACGCGCCCGTGATCGCCACAAATACGCCCAACGGGATTTCGGCGCTGACGTTCTTGAGGTTGTTCTCCGTCGCGCCGATCACTTTGATCCACTTGCCCTTTTTGGGCTTGCGGCGTTTTTCGGGGACTTCGATCTTTTTCCGTCCGCTCAGGAACTGCCCCGTCAGCGACGCGCCGTTCGCCAAGATCGCGTCGATGGGGCCCTCCGCGACGATCTCGCCGCCGTGAACGCCCGGACCGGGACCCAACTCGATGATCCAGTCCGCCGAGCGCATCGTTTCCTCGTCGTGCTCGACCACCAGCACCGTATTGCCGATGTCTCGCAGACGGCGCAGCGTTTCGATCATCTTCATATTGTCTTTTTGGTGGAGCCCGATGGACGGTTCATCCAACACGTACAACATGCCCATCAGCCCCGACCCGATTTGAGTCGACAGCCGAATCCGCTGCGACTCGCCGCCCGACAGCGTGCCGGAGCGACGCGAGAGCATCAGGTAGTCCAACCCGATCCCCAACAACACGTCGAGGCGCGTCGTGACCTCCTTCTTCACTTGGTCGGCGACTTCCTTCTGCACCCCTTCGATGGTCAGCCCGTTTAGAAAATCGAGCGTGTCGGAGAGGTGCATGTCGAACACCTGATGCACGTGTTTGCCGTCGATAGTCACGAGGAGTCGTTGCGAACGCAGTCGCGTGCCGTTGCACTCCGGGCAGACGTGTTCGACCATCACCTTGCGGAGGTACTCCTCCATGTGCGTATTCGCCTCCTGCTTTCGGCGATACCAACGGTAGTGGCGGTCGATCTGGATGGCGATGCCTTCCCACGAGTGATCGCGTCCCTCGTGGCGCGTCCCTTTGTCGGATTCGGGCGGAATCTGCAACGTGATCTTCTCGCCCTTCGAGCCGTAAAGCAGAATATCTTTGATCTTGTCGGGGAGGTCGTCGTAGGGCGTGTCGAGACTGAACCCGTAGTGCTCCGCGAGGCTGTACATGATGCGCCCGCCCCACGTATCCGGGTTGTAGTTGAACGCCTGTTTGACGAACGCGCCGTCCCGGATGGAGCGGGAGGTGTCCGGCGTGAGCAGTTTCGGGTGGACTTGCAGGTACGTCCCCAAGCCGGAACAGGTGCGGCACGCGGCGTCCGGGTTGTTGAACTGGAAGTAGCCGGGAGTCGGCTCCACTAGGGTCAAGAGGTGGTCGCCCGCCGCGAACTCTTCGTAGAAGGCGTCGAGGTCGATCTCATGTTTCTTCGCGTCCGTGATGTGGATATGGACGAAGTTCTCGGAGATCATGATGCCCGCGTCGATTGCCGCCTGTACGTTCTTCTCGATCCCCTTCTTGACGAAGAACTTGTCGCACAGCACGGACATGTCGTACGTCAGGTCTTCATCCAGTTCGATCTCTTCGCCGATGTCCATCAGTTCGCCGTTGACGTACAGGCGACGGTAACCCGAGTTGCGAATCTCGCCGAGCAGGAACGGGTAGTCTTCGCCGTAAATCTTCCACACGGGGACGCGGATTTCGATCTCCGTCCCTTCGGGCAGCGACAGGATGCGCTCGACGATGTGCGCGACCTTCTTCATCGGGATGGCGACGCCCGTGTAGGGGCAATGCGCCTGTCCGACGGAAGCGTACAGCAGTTGCAGGTAACTGTTGATGTCGGTCATCGTGCCGACGGTGGAGCGCGGGTTGTTGCTGCTCGTCTTCTGCTCGATGGAGACGACGGGCGACAAGCCGTTCACGAAATCCACGTCGGGCTTTTTGAGTTGGCTGATGAAACTGCGGCTGTAGGTCGAGAGCGATTCGAGGAACCGCCGTTGTCCTTCCGCGTAAACCGTCTCGAACGCGAGCGACGACTTCCCGGAGCCGCTCAGCCCCGTGAAGACGACGAGTTTGTCGCGCGGAATCTCGACGTTGATGTTCTTGAGGTTGTTCTCCCTCGCGCCGATCACTTCAATCGACGTACGCATATCAGGAGGGCCCTTTCTTTGGGTAGATCAAGCCGCCCGACAAACTCCTGCGCGGCTTATCGGTACAAAAACGAATCTCCACAACTCCCCAAAACAAAACGTGTCTTCCGCATTCCGAATGTGAGGGCGACCAGCCGGTCGCCCCTACCACCCCGCGCCGATTTGGAGAGGGATCGGACTCCCCCCTATCGTATCCGCAACATCGGGTTCATCGGGTCGTAGTAGTACGCCGCCTCTTCCACGTCCGAATGGCTGGTCTTCATCAGTCGGATCGGCTTGGATGCCATCTCGATAAACTCGTGGAACGCCAACCACTCGCACGCCATCGAGACTTCGCCCGCGTCCGCGATCTCCTTGAACCGCCCGGTGATGTCGGAGGAGGTGCGTACCGCGTTTTCTTCGGCGAGGTACTCGAACAGCGGCTTGAACAAGTCCATCGCCTGATCGAGCAAGTAGTTGCTGATCGTTTCGAGCGTCTTGCGAACGAGGTCTTCCGTCTTGGGCTGATCCATCGCGTCCGCGTAAATCTCGTTGAAGAAGGCGGGGTTCAGCGTCGTCGCAAGTTGGATCGCCTCGCGGGGGACGATTTTTCCGGCGCGGACGATCTCAATCGCCGCGAGGTTTTCGATGGCTCCCAACGCCCACTTGTAACTGTATTTCGGGTCGCGCTTGACGTAGAGGAACTTCTCCGCCTTCGCCAGCGACGGCAGCGCCCATGTCGCGTACCGCATCGCCTGGACTTCGCGGTCTTTCGCGCCGACATGCTGGAGGTTGTCGAAGATTTCGCGGAGCGTCTCGTCCGTCGTGTAGAGCAGCGTGCTTTTCGAGATGAGCGAGTGGAAGAACGAGCTCCTCGTCGCGCTTTCGATCTGCTTGCGGAAGTAGCCGCGCGACATCAGGACGGCGTGGATGTTCAGGTCGTTTTCGGTCAGATGGAACGACTTGCAGGTGATCGACTCATCTTTGCCGATGACGAGGAAGTCGATGTCGGACTGCTCCCACACCTCGTCGTAGGAGAGGCTTCCCTGCAACACGGCGGCGAGCACCCAAGGGTCTTTCTTCAACTTTTCGACGAGCGTCGCAACGGCGTCTTCAAAGCGTTCGCGCACGGCGTTTTTGTCGGCGGGCATCTGGCAGTGTCCTTCCTTACAATCGTCTACGCGGCGTTTCCATGCAGGCATTGAAACTGCCCATACGAGTTACGTCCACATTGTCACGCGCGTTTCGTTTCGCTCCTTGCAATACAATGGTTTCAGCAGGGAAATGGGTCGTCGCTGAGTTCAGGTCAACGGAAGGCGACCCCCTCCGCTTTGCCGGATTCAATTCGCGGGCTTACAATTCATTTATACGACTTCCAACGGTGGCGAGGTCGATCAATCGCGATGAGGCGAGCATGTCCGTTTCAATCCCAAAACTGTTCGTCTACGGCACGCTGCGGCAGGGCTGCGAACGCGACGACCTCCTCCGCAACGTCGGCGTGAGGATCCGTCCAGCGACGGTTCTTGGCGAACTGTACGCACTTCCCGAAGGCTATCCCGGCTTGCTGGAAGGGAACGACACCATTGTCGGCGACTTGGTCGAGTGGGAGGATGCCGCGACCTTCCGCCGCATCATGCGCGATCTGGACGCCTACGAGGGCTATTTCGGCGAAAACCATCCACGAAATCGGTACGACCGTTGTATGATTGATGTGACGCCCGGCGGAAGCGGTTCGACGGTGGAGGCGAACGTCTACCTCTACGTGAACGCGAGCCGCGCCCGCGTCTTGGGAACCCGCATCCCGTACGGCGACTGGAAGCGGTTTCGCGGACCCGTCAACCTGTCATCGCTGCCGCCGCGTTAGGCGTTTTGACAACACCGACGCTTTCGATCAACTCTTGTTTGAGGTGGAGATTCCATTTATGACGTTGCGCGCACTTGGTTTGACCGCGCTTGCACTCTCATTGACGGTATCGGCAACGGCAAAAGTCACGCTGGAGCCTGACAAAGCACGTTACGCACCCGGCGAAACGATCTGGCTCACCGTGTTCAACAACACCCGCGCGGAGATCATGTGGGGTTCCATCGGTCGCTACCCGGAAGTGTGGCGACTGAACGCGAACGGCAAGGAAGAACTCGTACATTCCCTGCCGCAGGCGATGGATGCGGCGTTGTCCCTTTTGGAACCGGGCACGCGCGCCGTGTGGGAGTGGGATCAACGCGGGTATCTGTGGGATGACGATCAACAAGGTCTGGTCATCGGCGGAGAAGATCAGATTCGAGTTGACGAGCATCACGATCAAGCCCGAGCTCAACAGGGCAACCCGGAACCGCGTCCGCTACCCCGACGCATGTCGCCGCCGGACGGCTTAGGCACGCGCGTCGGCGACGGCAGATACATCGCGCGGTTGCAGACGCTTCCCGATCTGATCGAGTCCGAACCGTTCCGCATCGACTCGCGGCTCGCCGTCGAGCCGAACGGCAAGGCGGCAACGACGTGGGCGGTGCTCAAATCGCGGTAAATTGAAGGAACCCGTTGTCGGAGCCGGTCGTCGCGCATTGCAGCAACGATCAGACGCCTTGCTCATGGGGCGATCAAGGAGAGATACGGATCGCCCGCCGCCCAGATCCCACGCCTTGCGACCTCCATCTGACGACGGTAATCTGTTATTAAGACCATCGAAAAACGGCTTGCCAGAGTTACAGCGCAAAACAGGGAGCGTTTCACCATGATGCAACGATTCACCATCGGCTGCCTGCTGCTCGCGGCGGCGTTCGCGGGGACGGCGCAGGACAACGACCTCATCTTGTATTACGACTACGAGGAGTGGGGCGCGGACGGACCTGTCGATCTATCCGGCAAGGGACACGTCGGGTTGGTTGTCGGCGGGGTGGAGCGGTCGGCGGAGGGGCAGTACGGCGGCGCGGCGCAGTTCTCCGGTGGCGGCTACATCGACCTCGACGGCGCGAATTGGCCCCCCGCGCAGATTCCCCGCGACGGGTTCAGCGTCGTCGCTTGGGTGAACGTCGATTCGCTCGGCGGCGACCATGCGATCTTCAACGCGCGCGCGTCGGATGAAACATGGGTGGTGCACCCGGAAGTGAAGACGGCGGGCAACTTTCGTTGGCTGCTCAGAGGCAACGGCGGCGCGACGATCTTCGATATGAAATCGGGTGTCGCCAAAGCGGGCGAATGGCTTCATTTCGCGGGAACCTATGACGTCGGCGACGGCGCGGTGTTGTACATCAACGGCGAAGAGGTCGGTACGGCTCCCGGCGGCGCGGAGATCGCGGAGGACTGGGGCAGCGGCGCGCGCGTTGGCAAAAATATCGACGATGCCCGTCCCTTCACGGGTCGGATGGACGACCTCTCGCTCTGGACGAGGGGACTGACGCATGAGGAAGTCCGAACGATCATGGAGTTCGGGCCGCTCCCGCAGTCGGTAGACGCATCAGGCAAACTGACAACCGCGTGGGGCGCGCTCAAACGCGACTGAGCTCGCGCGAAACAGGTTTTCCCCTCTCTCCCTCCTTCACGGGAGAGAGGGTCTGGCGAGTGATGGGGTGAATCGCCATCCCAACAGCCATTGCTCTCCCCGCCTTTTCTCTCACTTCAGATGCGTCTCGATCCACGCCGTCGCGTCCTCGATGTACTCAATCGGTAGGCTGTGCCCGCTCTCGTAAAACTTGGACATTTTCGCCTCGCCCGGAATCCACTCAAGCGCTGTCTCGACCTGCGCGGCGGTGTAGAACATATCCTGCGAACCCATCAAGTACGCGAACGGCGCGCGGATAAACGGCGTCACGCGGTTCGGCGCGAACGACAATCCTCCGGACAGCGGCGACACGCACGACACCGCCGCGTCGATGCGCGGTTCCAATGCGGTCAGGTAGTGGAGCATCATCCCGCCCATGCTGTATCCAATCGCCCCGATCCGTTTCGCGTCGATATCCTCGCGCGTTTCGAGCACGTCGAGCGCGCGGCGATAATCGACGGTCGATTCGATCATCATCTGTCGCAGCCGCGTGTTCCAACCGCGCTGAAGCATTGTCCACTGCTGCTCGTAGTTGTTCAGGTGGGCGCGTTCGCCGTGGTACTTCGCGTCGAGCGCGAAGACGGCGTACCCCATCGCAATCAATTTGCCCGTTAATTGAGGTCCTTTGGAAAACCCTTCGTCTTCCCACCACGCGGATTTGCTCGCGCCAAGTCCGTGCATCAGCAGTACGCACGGGAACGGTCCCTTGCCCTCTTTCGGGATCGACAGATAACCCGGTATCATCTCGTCCCGAGAGCCGCGAAACGCGATTTTGTAGCGCGTCTGCGTCTCGAACTCCGCCTGATCGACAACGGCGGCGTTCAGCGGGATCGTGGCGTCGTAACTCATGTAATCCGACATCAACTCAAACTGCGCGTCCGTGTACGGCGTCAGCGTTTCGGCGGGTTGGGCGAACGCCGTCTGAGACGAGAGGACGACGAACGCGGCAAACATCGACGTTAGAAACGGTCCAGCGGCGCGACGCAGATTCATGACTTCTTCCTTCAAATTGAACGCCGAAACGCAACGGAGAACTCATCTCTCCGAATGGCGGTCGAACAACCAGCGTATTCAACCCGTCGCCATGCCGCAACCCGATGCGCGCGCCGGGTCTGGATCGGCAAGGATTGATCCTCGACTATTCGTGTTCTTTTCGGGGTCTGCTTCTGTTTTGGTGATGCTCGCAACATGATCGCATCTGTGTGATGCAGCGTCTTTCCAGTCGATCATCCGTTGCGACATACGCCCGTAATGATCAAAGGTGGGGAAGTGGTGCGCCCGGCGGGACTCGAACCCACGGCCTCATGATCCGGAGTTAAGCCCCCTTTCTTTTTCGTCGTAGGTGTTTGATTGGCGAGTACTAATCAGGGCGAGCGTTTACGACTGTTTATAAGACGCCCGTGCTTGGTGGGGGTTTGGTTGTTTTGTAAGCGTTTTGTTCTCGTTGCGGTCACAAATTGGTCACAATTCTAAGGCACGGCGGAGACGGTTTTTTGAATGGTCTGATGGCTGACGCCGAATTCGTCGGCGAGTTCGCGCAAGGTGGCTCCGAGTTGGTGTTTTCGGCGGGCGATCTTCTTCTGTGGCGCGGTGAGCCCGCGCGGGCGCAGTTCCTTCCAAACGATGCCTTCCTGACTACAGATGCGGCTGATTTTGCTCTGTGAGACGCCGAGTTTGCGCGCGGCGTCGGCTTGAGTCAGCCCATTTGTCGCGACGGCGATCAGTTGGTCGCGGGTGAGTGTCGGGGATTGGTCTGACGGCATTATCGGAGGCTCCTTCCATCAATCACTGTATCTCGGCGGGTTCGGCGGCGGCAAGTTCGGCGGATCGTTCCGCTTTCGTGATGACGCGGACGTGTGGGAAGTCCGCTCCGTCGGGAGTTTGGTATTCAGTCCTCGCCCACAATTGTCCCGAACAACTCCTTGATCAAGGCGCGTTGAACAGCCCCGTCCTGTGGCTTCGTAATCGAGTCAATTGCGTGTCGGATTTTCTGACGTAATTCTACGAGCGTGACGTGCTTCCCGGTCAGGCGCATTACCATGTCCGGGTTAATCGAAAAGGTGTACTCGACGGGAACCGTGCGCGATTTGTCGTGAATGATGTGGTGATTTTCTTCGAGGAACGCCCGTTTCGCTGCGTGTCGTTCTCGTATTCCACCGATGCCGTGTTTCTTGATCACAGCGTCAAACGCCGATTGATCTTCGACAAGGCGGTCGAGTACCGTCACCTCGTACTGTTTTAATTCGTCGTGAAGAAGTTCGGCGAGCGATGGGGGAAGCACTTCTCCCCTACGGCCCGACATCTTCCAAGAGTCCCAATTCACCACCCGCGTTACTGTCAACCCACGGTACTCCACGTTGATCGAACAGCCTCTTAAATCCTCCACTTCGTAGAATGTTGGGAAGGTGAACCGAAAACTTCCCACCAGCCCTTGTTCTAGTTCGAACTCGCTGATGGACTCGATATGCCGGAGCATCCAGTCCATCGCCATTGACGCAACACAACTTGTATCTGCCATATTCACTCACTCCTCTCTCGTTGTGGGGCGCGGCTTCAATCACTACCGCGCCCCTTGCCGACCAGTCCGGTCGGTTCCTTTCGTGTGACCCGTCAGGCGCGGGTCGTTGAACTATTCGGAAACTTCGAATAGTTGTGTCGTTTCTGCTGCGATGATTCTTCGACCGATCCATTCGGCCACGGCAGGGACAACAGCATCCCCCAACGCCGCTATCCAACGCCGCTGATCCCCATGAGCATAGCGGCGAAGGAGGGGTTGAGGAATCTCGGATCGTCGGGGCAACTCCTCAACGCTTCCGATACCCTCAGTCCACGCGAACCTTTCCACCCTCGACACCGGAGCGTCGAAGCACCGCGACAGTCGCTGGCCGTCAGTGTGGGCAACGAGAACGAGACGTTCGCGGCTCTGAGGTGATCCGAACGCACGCGCCGATAGCACGTCCCACGTCGCATCATACCCGAACGCGGCAAGATCGCTGAGGATTCGTCCGAAGTATCGCCCACGATCGGTAGCGACAATTGACGGCACGTTTTCCGCCAAGACCCATCGGGGTTTTGCCTCGCCCACAATTCGAGCGAAATGTCGCCATCCGTCGCGTTCATCGTCGGCTCCTTGTCGCTTGCCCGCTGTCGAGTGCGGTTGGCAGGGGAATCCGCCGCAGATGAGATCGACCGATTCGGCGTCGCGCGGGCGGAACGTCGCGCAATCCTTGTAGATGGTTGTGTCACTGAATCGCTCCCTGAGTTTGTCGCGTCTCCATGCGTCTTTCTCCACTTGCCAGACGACACGCATCCCAGCGTCTTCCAGTCCTTCGTCCATCCCACCGACGCCACTGAACAGCGAGCCGACTTGCAACATGATCTTCCCGTATCGCTTTTCCGATATCGCTTCTTGTGTGGTATTCAGAGCGGTAGGCGGGGCTGCCCGTCGTCCTCGTGGCGCGATTGGGTTCGTTTCGGGACCCGGCGCGGCTTCGATGGTTTCGGTCGATTCACGATGGAGACGCGGAACCTTGCGCGGGCGGGTAAGTGGTCTTCGATCCGCCAACGGGCTTCGTTCGCCTCAAGGTAGGCTGCCGCTTCGTCCTTGTCCTCGAAGTACAGATAGACTTTTCGCGCCGCGTTGTGGACCGCGCGCCATCCGTTGCGTCTCGCGGCGGCGGGGAACATCTGATCTCGCCAGACCATATCGATCAGTCCGACGATGGCGTAGCAACGTCCGTCTTTCATTCGGGGCACTCCGGCTCGGTCTGCGTCGACATTGGAAGACTTATCTCTCGGCGACGCACCAGCAAAGCGAGAACGGCGTAGCCGATTATGTCTTTCCAAGTGTCCTCAATGGATTCATTCGCCGCGACGCGAGACGGGTGCTTGAGCAACTCTCGCAATCGTTCGTATTTGTCGTGGAAACGGTTAAAGACGCCCAACTCTTGAAGATAGGCGGTGGTGATGCCGTCGAGTCCCCAGGAGCCGATGATTTCAACGAGCGGTGTGCGTTCGATGGACCCGGTTCCGTAGTCGCGCCGTTTGTTGATGAGCGTCACGTGCATTTCGTTTAGGATCGTGCCAATGGCTTCTTCAAGGGTTTCTGCGGGCATGTCGTCTCCTAGAATAGTTCGGGATGTGGTTCGGGGTCGGCGGTTTCGGCGGTCGATTCCGGTTCAAACTCGAAGAGCGTCCGGTTTCGTTCGCGCTCGACCTGCGCGGCGACGATGCGTTGCTCGGCTTCGGTGGCGTACTGGGGGCTCAACTCAAAGCCGACCCAGTCGCGGTCGTTCTGGTCGGCGGCGATGGCGGTCTGACCGGAACCGAGAAACGTGTCCAAGACAACGCCGTCCGGCGGGCACCATGTCCGCACGACGCGATCCGCGATGTAGAGCGGGAACACGGCGGGGTGACCGCACTTCTCGATGTTCTCGACGGCGGTGCTGATCCAGTTGCGTTTCATCGTTTCCCACCCGATCTCGATCACATAAAAGCCGTCGCGCTCCATCTGTGACTTTCTGCCGCCGGGAAGGTTCCCGAACTTGTCTTTGTGTTCGCCGTTGATGCGGACCCGGAAGTCGGCGAGGTCGCCGGAGCGCATTTTCTCCAGCGTTCGGTCGATGGCGTCGTTGGCGCGTTGTTTCTGCGCGGGGGTCAGGTGATCGGACATGGCGACAAGGCGGCGATAGGACAGGCCTTTGCGGTCGCCGATCTCCTGCGGGGAGGCGTCGAGGTCGGGATTCCATTCTTGGAGGTCGGCGCGCCAGTCGCGGGACTTGGAGAGGATGTACCAATGTTCCCAAGCGTCGAGGAGCGTTTTCTTGGCGATGCCCGTTCGTGAGCGAGGCGGGGGGTTCTCCTTCGTCCACGCGATCTTGTCGCGCAGTTGGAGGCTCAGCCTCGGCTCGTCGGCGCCGGCGATCAGGAACCGCTCAGGAATAAGCAGAGGGCTTCCGTTGCGGGTGGTGTCGCCGAGATTGATGGCGATGACGCCTGTGGGCTTCAAGACGCGCTCGTATCGGATCACCAGACCGATCAGGCGGCGGAGGTAGGTGTCGATATCGGCTTCCATGCCCATGAGGGCGGGATGGTCGGTATCGTAGTGGACTTTCCAGAGATAGGGGGGCGACGTGCAAATCAGATCGACGGACTCGGCGGGGAGTTCTTCGGTGAGGTCGAACGCGTCGCCGACATGGACCTGATTCAGCCAACGGGAGAGGTCGTGTCCCGGCGGCGTGTAATCGACGTTGAAAAAGCCTTGCCGCCCGCTGACGGGGAAGGGGTCGATGGGTCGGATGTTGTCGAGTTGCCAGACGTAGGCGCCGGGATAGAGTTCACAACAGGCGGCTTGTTCGTCGGCTTTGGTCATGGGTCGGCAATCCACGATGGTCACGACACAGGCGGCGAGTCCGCTGTACCGTCCCTTCGGTTTTTTCGCGCCGCAGAGTAACACGTCGCCGCGAACGCGGGTCGGCCGGTTGCGGGTTTCGAGGGTCTTTTTGCGCCCTCCGATGCCGTCTCGGATGAGGGTCAGCCAGGGGGCGTTGTGTCCGTCGTGGAGGGAGAGGGCGCGCATTCGTGTCAATCTCCCTTGAGGCGGTTGTTGTACCAGTAGTAGAGGCAGGCGGTGGTGACGAATCCGAACGTCGCGCCGGAGGCGAAGATGGCGAAGATGCCGAGTGCGAGTTTGAGGGATTCATTCATCGTCGGGTTCCTTTTTGACGTTGTTGTCGCGGAAGACGATTTTGAGAGTCGTGGCGATTTCGCGTGGGGTGAGATGGATTTTGAGGGCTGGTGGAACTAGTCGAACGGAGGTGTGTTTTCGATCAAATCCTGCATGGCGCATCGCGTTTGCGGCGTTGATGAGGGCGGTGGCGCGTTTACCTTCGGGCGCGCCGTTTTCGATGAAGTCGCGGGCGGTCTTTGGGATTTCGGGCAGATCGGAAAGGTCTCGCATGGTGGGGCGTTTCCCTTCGATGAAAAAATTGGTGTGGCGGGGAATCGCACTCCCCGCCGTTGGGGGGGAGTCGAAGCGGTTAGTTCCCAGGGG
>JAQBWJ010000009.1 GCA_027625215.1 Candidatus Poribacteria bacterium | reverse complement strand
CCCGCCGTGTCGGATGAATCTTTGGAAAACACGAAAGACGACGCCGCAGACGAATAAGTGGTCTGTCAGCCTGACTCTTTAGGTGAATGGAACCCCCTCCTCAATCCCCCCCCTCAGGGGGAGGAGGTATATCCCTTCCCCCTGAGCGAGAAGGTTAGGAAGGGGGGTGATTAAGCCAACCGTTCATCCTGACAGACCAATAGAGCGATGCGGCGGCGTCATTTTGGGGGAGAGAAACGAATGTTACGACGCCAACCGCCATCCATTATCTTGTACGGGGCAGTGATCGCCCTGCTCGCCGCGTTTGTGATCGGCTGCAAGCCGTCCGACAAATCCGCCGCGCCTTCCGCGAACAACGCCAAACTGAAAATCGGGCTGTCGATGGACTCGTTGCGCGTTGAACGATGGAAACGCGACCGCGACCTGTTCATCGCCAAAGCGGAGTCGCTCGGCGCGGAGGTGTTTGTCCAGAACGCGGACGGCGATCCGATCAAACAGAACGCCCAAGCGGAAAACCTGCTGACTCGGGGCGTGGACGTGCTCGTCGTCATTCCGCGAGACGGGGTGACGGCGGCGCAGATCGTCAACGCCGCGCACGCCGAGAACGTCCCTGTCCTCGCCTACGACCGCATCATCCGCGACAGCGATCTCGACCTGTACATCTCGTTCGACAACGAGCGGGTCGGCTATCTGCAAGCCGAAGCGTTGACACAGGTTGCGCCGAGCGGCAACTACTTCCTGTTGGGCGGCGCGCCGTCGGACAACAACGCGCTGCTCCTTCGCGCGGGACAGATGCGCGCGCTGCAACCGCTGATCGACGCGGGATCGATCCGCATCGTCGGCAATCAGTTCACCGACAACTGGGAGCCGAACATCGCCCTGAAACACGTCGAGAACGCGCTCACCGCGAACCAGAACCGCATCGACGCGGTGGTCGCTTCGAACGACGGAACGGCGGGCGGCGCGATTGAAGCGCTGCGGGCGCAGGGATTGGATGGCAAAGTCGCCGTCAGCGGGCAGGACGCCGATCTCGCGGCGTGTCAGCGGATTGTCGAGGGCTCGCAGACGATGACCGTCTACAAGCCGCTCGCGCCGTTGGCGGAACGGGCGGCGGAACTCGCCGTCGCGTTGGCGAGGAAGGAAGCGGTTGCGACGGAGAAGACCGTCGCCAACGGAAAGATCGACGTGCCCGCCGTGCTGCTCGATCCGGTTGTCGTGACGAAGGAGAATCTGGACGCGACGATCATCGGCGACGGGTTCCACGCTGTCGCGGACGTATACGCGAACGTGTCGAAGTGAGCCGTTGAGTCGCGCGACAGGTCCCTGGGTAACGGTCCCGTACGCGATGAAGGGGCGACCAGCCGGTCGCCCCCACGTTTTGTGAAACTCGGTTATTTTGCGATGACGACGCGCCGTTGCTCCCGATAGTCGCCCGCCTTGAACTCGACGATGTAGACGCCGCCCGCGACCGTCTCGCCGAGCGCGTTGCGACCGTCCCAGTGCGCCGCGCGGGAGCGGGTCGCGTAGATGCCCGGCTCCATCGCCCCTAACGACAGGACGCGCACTACAGAGCCGCCGAGATCGTAGATCGTCAGCGTCACGTCCGCCTCGTCGCTCAACTGGAACGGAATCCACGTTTCGGGGTTGAACGGGTTGGGGAAGTTCGGCAGCATCGCCGAGCGCGACGGAATCTCGCGCATCACGATCTTGTCCAGCCCCCAACGCGCGTTGCGGATGTCGTCGCGTGTCAGCGTGCGGCGCGATTCATCCGACTGGCGGTACGTGCCGGACGGGTCGATCACCCGCAGATCAACCGTGTCGCCCGCGCTGAAGCCGGACTCCACGTCCAACATCGCCGCCGCAAACGCCCCGAACTCGCTGTCGGAACCGGAGCGCGCGGCGTACGTCTTGCCTGTGCGATGGTTCACGATTTCCACCGTCAGTCCGTTCAGCGGACGGTTCCGTTCGTCAAGAACGACACCCTCGACCACGAACGCCGGAACGCGATCATACGAGACGAATTCGGCGTTGATCGGCGTCGCGGCGACCGATGGAGCGCTTGTCCACGCGACGCCGTCGATGGTGAGCGTCGTCGGCTCGGAGGCGATCACGATCAACCCCTGCCCGACGCGCAACGGGGCGTCGCTCGGCGGGAAGGAGATCAGGTCGCCGTTCTGCTCGCGGACAACCGTGCTGATGTTTGGCGACAACGCCGCGACCGCGCTGACCGACGCGATTGCCGGATTGTAGCGGGGGATTCCAACGAAGTTCACGCCGCGATCCAACGTCACCGCCGGGCTCAGCGGCGTCCCGCCGAGGAATGAGACGGTCTTCGCGTTCTTCATCGCCACGACAACGCCGTCATCGCCTGCGAACGGCAAACTGCTCGCGTTCGTCTGATGCGTCGCTTCGGTGAACGCGACCGCCTGACCGTCCGCGCGGCGCAACAGGACGAAGCCCACATCGGCGGGACCGCCCAAGTAGTCGTACAACTGACGAGCGGTTCGCAGATTCGACAGCGAGATGGGGACGTGGATCAGGTTCAGCCCGACGTGGAGCGCGATGCTCGGCGGAGCGCCGTTGCTGAGGATGACCGCGCCGGACGCCTTCGTCGTGTTCTTGGCGGCGTCCGTCACGGAGATGGATATCTGTCGGTCGCCGTCGTCCGCCGTGTTCGTTGCGCTGACGGCGAACTGTCGGGTGTAGACGCCGGGCGTTTCGGTCGATTCGGTCAGCGTCGCCGCCTTCGGGAGCGTCGGATCGACGGCGGACACGTCCACCACGACGGTCGACTTCGGTTCCGTTTTGACGGTCAGCGTAAACAAAGCGCCGTTTTTGACGGGGCTCGGTGTCGTAATGGCGGACTCTACCTTCGGGTCAACCGTGTCGATGTTCACCAGACCCTGCGAGGGGATCGTCTCGCCCAGATTGTCCGCGCCGCCGATGATTCGAACGGTGACCGGGGCGTTCGACACATTCTCGTCGCCCCGTTCCACGACGTACGCGCCTACATATGTCTGGAAGCCTTCGGAATCGACACCGCCGACAACGCGCATCAGGACGGCTTGCGCCTTCGCCACGCCGTCAATCGCAAAGGTCGCCGACGAAACGTTCGCCGCGATGAGCCGCGTTTCGATGGGTCCTTCGACGGTGCGCGGGTCGGGCGGATAGGTCGTCACCGACTTCACGACGACATCGCCGGGCTCCGCCACCGTCACCAAGAACGACTGCTGCGACGTATGGAGATGCTCGCCGCCACGCAGACCGTTGTCCGTCGCGGTGATCGTGATGGTCGCGGTGCCCGTCGTGTTGCGGGCGGGGCGTAGGGTGAGCATTCGCTCGCTGCCGTCGCCTTCGATCTGCGGGCGCGCGATGAGCGACGGGTTGCTGCTGGTCGCCGTCAGCGAGACGACTTGCCACGCTTCGTCCTCGCCACCTGCGACGACGCCTGTGATGTTGATGACGTTCGCGCCTCCCGTTGAACGGATCAACGTGTTCGGGACCGTGTCGAACGACGGCGGATCGTTGATCGGGGTGACGGTGATCGTCACGTCCGCCTGTGAGAAGGCGACGTCGTCGTTGATTTGGAATCGGAACATGTCTTCGCCGGAGAAACTCGGGTTCGGCGTGTAGTGGCGGATCGACCGCTCGCCCGACAGCGAGCCAAACGACGGCGCAATCACGATGGAGTAGTCGAAGTCGGGATCGGTCGTATCGTTGTCCACGCCTTCGAGGATGATCTCAATCGAGGTGTCTTCGGGGATCGTCACGAACCGACGATGCGCCAGCGGAATGTCATCCACCGGGATGACCGTGAAGTGGATGGTCGCCGTTGCGCTGTTCGCCGTGCCGTCGTTCACGTTGAAGGTGAACTGGTCGAGTCCGGCGTAGTCCGTCAGCGGATGGTACGTCAAGTTCGGAGCGACGCCTGTCAACGTGCCGTGTTCCGGCGTTGTCAGGATGTTAAAGGTGAGCGACGCCGTTTCGACATCGCTGCCTGTCAGCGTGAGCTCTTTGGAATTGTCTTCAAACAAGGCGAACGACTGCGTGTCGGCGATGGGGAGGTCGTTCACCGAAACGACGGTGATCGAAATCGTCGCCGTCGCGCTGTCCTGTTTGCCGTCGTTCACGACGAAACTGAACGTGTCGCTGCCGAACACATTGACGTTCGGCGTGTAGGTCAGGTTCGGCATCGTGCCCGTAAGGACGCCGTTCGTCGTCGTGGAAAGCAGCGCGTAGACGAGCGAGTCGCCGTCCGCGTCCGTGCCGACGAGCGTGATCGGGAGCGCGTTGTCCTCGTTCGTCGTCAGCGTCTGCGACTCCGCTATCGGCGAGTCTTCAACCGGGTTCACCGTAATCATCACCGTGACGACCGCGCTGTCGATCGTCCCGTCGTTCGCCACGTAGTCGAACGAGTCCATGCCGTTGACGTTCGGGTCGGGCGTGTACGTCACCGTCGAACCGGAGACGGTCGCCGTGCCCAGCATCGGGAACGTTGTGATGATGAACGTCAGCGGGTCGTTGTCGAGGTCGGACGCCGTCAGCGGGATCATCAAGGGGGTGTCTTCGTCCGTGACCTCGTCGCTTCCCACCGCGACGGGTCGGTCGTTCACGGGAGCGACCGTCAGGGTGAACGCGCGCGTGACCGTCGCGTTCGCGCCTTGTCCGTCGTTTCCGACGACGGTGATGGTGACGACACCATGCGCGTTCGCCACCGGGACGGGGAACGTCAACGTCGAACCGGAGACAGTCGGGTTGCCGACGATGCCCGTATTGCTGCTCGTCGCGGTGAGGGCAACCGTTTGAGACGCCTCATCCGTACCGCCGCCCGGATGGATGCCCGCGATCGTGACGGGAGACGGTTGAACATCCTCGTCCGTCGTCACGTTCGCCGGAGCGGTGAACGTCGGCGCGTCGTTGACGGCGGTGACGTTCAGGATGAAGGTGCGAATCGTCGTGTTGTTCGCCGACTGCCCGTCGTTCGCGGCGACGGTGATCGCCACCGTGCCGTTCGCGTCGGTGACGGGCGCGGAGAAGATGAGCGTCGTCCCGACAATCGTGGGGTTGGACATGATAGACGGGTCGCTGCTGATCGCCGTCAGCGTCACCGTTTGACCCGTCTCGTCCGCGCCGCCGCCGGGACCGATGCCCGTCAGCGTAATGTTGCTCGGCGTCGCGTCCTCGTTCACCGTGACGGTGCCGATGGCGTTGAGCGTCGGGGGGTCGTTCACCGCGACGACGGTGATCGAGACGGTCGCGTTGGCGGCGCTGTCAGCCATGCCGTCGTTCACTTTGAAGGTGAAGGAGTCCGCGCCGTTCAAGTTCGCCGTCGGGGTGTAGGTCAGGTTCGGCGCCGTGCCGCTCAGTGCGCCGAGCGTCGGCTGTGTCACAACCGTATAGGTCAACACGCTGCCTTCGATGTCCGATCCGGTCAGCGTGATCGAGAGCGCGGTGTCTTCGTTCGTGGAGACGGTCTGCGCGTTGGCGACGGGGAGGTCGTTGACCGGCGTGAGCGTCAGCGTGAACGTCGTTGTGGTCGTGTTGTTCGACGCTTGCCCGTCGTTCAGGGTGACGGTGATCGTCACCGCGCCGTTCGCGTTGGCGACGGGCGCGGAGAAACTGAGCGTCGTGCCGGAAATCGTCGGGTTGGCGATGATGGACGTGTTGCTGCTGGTCGCCGTGATCGTGACCGTTTGCCCCGATTCGTCCGCCGCGCCGCCGGGTCCAACGCCCGCGAGCGCGATGTCGCTTGGCGTCGTGTCTTCGTTCACCGTGACATTCGAGATCGCGGTGATGGTCGGCGCGTCGTTGATCGCAAACACGTTGATCGAGACGGTCGCGGTCGCGCTGTCGGTCGTGCCGTCGTTCGCCTTGAAGGTGAAGGAGTCCGCGCCGTTCAGGTTCGCCGTCGGGGTGTAGGTCAGATTCGGAGCCGTGCCGCTGAGCGCGCCGCGCGCCGGGGCAGCCACGATGGAGTAGGTCAGCGTATCGCCTTCGACATCCGATCCGGTGAGCGTGATCGAGAGCGCGGTGTCTTCGTTCGTGGCGACGCTCTGCGCGTTCGCTATCGGCGCGTCGTTCACCGCCGTATCGGTGATTGAGATCGTCGCCGTCGCGCTGTCGAGCGCGCCGTCGTTCACCTTGAAGGTGAAGGAGTCCGCCCCGAAATAGTTCGTGGCGGGCGTGTACGTCAAGTTCGGAGCCGTGCCGCTCAACGCGCCGTTTGTCGGCTGCGTGAGGACGGTATAGGTGAGCGTGTCGCCCTCCACGTCGGTCGCCGTCAGCGTGACCGCAGTCGCCACGTCTTCGTTCGTCACGACGTTCTGCGCGTTTGCGACGGGAGCGTCGTTCACGGGGGTGATTGTCAGCGTGACCGTCGCGTTCGACGCGCTATCGACCGTGCCGTCGTTCGCCTTGAAGGTGAAGGAGTCCGCGCCGTTCAAGTTCGCCGTCGGCGTGTAGATCAGGTTCGGCGACGTGCCGCTCAACGCGCCTTTCGTCGGACCTGTCACGATGGTGAATGTCAGCGCATCGCCCTCAATGTCCGTCCCTGCGAGCGTGATCGCCGTCGCAACGTCTTCGTTCAACGTGACGCTCTGCGCGGTGGCGACGGGCGCGTCGTTGACGGCGGCGACGTTCACCGTCACCGCCGCGGCGGACGAATCGACCGTGCCGTCGTTCACTTTGAAGGTGAAGTTGCCGTACCCGTTCCCATTCGCGTTCGCCACCGGAACGAAGATGACGCGGCGCGAGGCGTCCGTGACCGTCGTGTTCACCGTCGTGATCTGCGTCCCCAACGTCGTACCGTCGGCGGTTTGGTAGAGCGATCCTGCTGCGGGGAGCGTCACGACGACGTAGGTGAGCGCATCGGCGTCCACATCCGAACCCGTGAGCGTGATGGTCGAGTGCGTGTCTTCCGTGCCGTTGACCGTCTGCGCCGTCGCGGTGGGCGTGTCGTTGACGGGACTAAACGTGATCGTGAAGGTGCGCTGGAAGGTGTTGTTCGCGCCCTGCGCGTCGTCCGCCGTGACGGTGATCGTGACCGTGCCGTTCGCGTTCGCCACCGGAGCGGAGAAACTGATCGTCGTGGTCGTGACGGTCGGGTTGGCGAGGATCGCCGTGTTGCTGCTGGTCGCCGAGTACGTGACCGTCTGACCCGATTCATCCGCGCCGCCGCCCGGACTGCCTCCGGTGATCGTGATGTTGCTGGGCGTCGTGTCTTCGTTCGTCGTCACGTTGGAGATCGCGTCGAAGGTGGGCGCATCGTTGACGGCAGTGACGTTCACCGTGACGGTGGCGGTCGAGGTGAAGTCGGCGTCGCTGACCGAGAAGGTGAAGTTGCCGTGACCCGCGCCGTTTCCATTTGACGCCGACACGTAGATGACGCGGTGCAACGTGTCCGTCACCGTCGTCCCGGCGCTGGAGATCTGCCCGCCGCGCGTCGTGCCGTTGGCGGTTTGATAGAGCGCGCCGTTGGCGGGGAGGGTGGCGATTTTGTACGTGAGCGTATCGCTTTCGGGATCGGTCCCGGCGAGCGTGATCGCTTGGTCGACATCTTCGTTCGGCGTCACGGTCTGCGCGGTCGCGGTCGGAGCGGTGTTGCCGTAGATGACGACGATATCGTCCCATCGTACCGTCACCCCCGCGCCAACATCGGTGCGGTAGAAAAGGACGTTGGAAATGCCCTGAAAATTTGCGTTTCCCGATAGGTCGATGGTCTGCTGCGGGTCACCGGCGGTGAGCGTCACCGAGTGCAACGACCCTCCCTGCGCGCCCGGGTCGATGTTCCAAGTGGAGGTGGTTGTCGCATCCGGCGTCACCTTGAGCGATTGCAGATTGAATGTGCCCGTGCCGATGCTGATGTCGGACACCCCGCCATCGGACACCGCCGCTTCGTTGTTGACGGTCCATCTGGTAAAGTCAAACGAGAAGTCCGTCTGCGTCGGCGTTGCGCCGTTTCCTTGACCTGTAAAGCTCATCGTTACGGTCGCGCCGTACGCCCGCACACCGATCAGTGAGGCGACCACAAGCACCGCTGCGACTGCCCATCGCTTCCGTCGAATCATGCTGTTCTCAATGCTCCGCAAGGCGTCTGTCCCGTCTTCAGGCTGTTCATCTTGTCGCCGAATCGGATATTGCGTACGCATGGTCGCCCCTCCGTTTCATGTGGCACAGGCGGCGCATCCCGCAAATATTTCTTGGAAATGGTATTAAAGTGTATCGCATAAAACCAACACTGTCCTAATTCACACCTGACAACTAGAAACGCGCGGGATTGACGTACGGTTGCGTACGTTCCCCATGAATCGTTGCCCGCCGTCGGGCGATATGTCAGAATCGAACCCGGCTATTCGAGGCGACAGTTTTGCGTTTCAGAAAGCGAGCGCGTTTCAGATTCAACGGGGAGAGATGCCGGTGTTAGGCGTGGGGATTTTCGGGGCGGGGCGCGTGTCTGGCGGACACGCGCAGGCGGCGAAGTCGCATCCGGGACTGAAGTTGATCGGCGTTGTCGAGCCGGACGAGGAGCGGCGCAGTCGGTTCACACAGCGGCACGAGTGTGAGGGGTTCGCCTCGCACCGCGACATGCTGGAGCGGGACGACATTGACCTGATTCTCGTCGGACTGCCGCACTGGTTGCACGCGCCGTTGTCCATCGACGCGCTGAACGCGGGCAAACACGTCATGGTCGAGAAACCGATGGCGTGCACGCTGGAAGAGTGCGACGCGATGATCGACGCGGCGGACAGGAACGGCGTCCGGCTGATGGTGGGGCACACACAGCAGTTTTTTGCGGTGAATCGGCTGTTCAAAGGAATGATCGAGCGGGGCGAACTCGGCGAGATCGTCTTGGCGCATCAGACGTGGTTCAAACCGTTCGGGATCGAGTCGCGCCCGCCTTGGTTCCTCGACCGCGAGAAGGGCGGCGGCATGTGGCTGATGAACGGCGCGCACATGGTCGATCTGCTCGTGTGGCTGATCCAGAGCCGACCTGTCTCCGTCAAAGGCAAGGTGACGAACCGTATCTACCAACAGAAGGCGGACGATTCGACCTCAGCGATCATCGAGTTTGAGAACGGCGTCTACGCGACCATCGCGCATTCCGGGTTCAAGCCGACGGGCGCGGGTCACGGCGAGGAACTCTCGACGGAGTTGGTCGGGACGGAGGCGGTCGTCAAGATGCTGTCGTACCAGAACAAAGGGTTCCGCATGGTGGGCGGCGCGTACGAGCCTGTCGAAGTGCCGGAGCGGAGCGGGATCGTCGAGGAGGTCGGGGCGTTTGTCGACGCGATCCAGAACGACGCGCCGTCGCCCATCTCAAATGACCACGCGCGGATCGTGATGGAAGCGTTGCTCGCCGTCGAGGAGTCGTCGCGGACGGGGCGGGAAGTTCGGCTCGATTGATGACGGTGGCGTTCGCCGCTCCACCCAAATGGAATAACGTGTTCGTCTGCGACGACCGCTTTGACCACCCTCACCCTTAGTCCCTCTCCCTCGAAGGGAGAGGGAACGATTACAACCTACCGAAGTTGTGAGGTACACGATGGAGACGCCGCATCCGACCTTCCCGAACCTGTTCCGTCCGCTGACGATTAAGAACGTCACGTTGCGAAACCGCATCGCCATCAGCGCGCACTTCGCCGGGTGGTGGGTGACGGACGGCTTCCCCAACGAGGACTTCGCCGCCTATATCGAGGAGCGCGCGAAGGGCGGCATCGGGCTGTTCGTTATCGGCGCGACGGGTCCCACCTACGACGCCGCGCCGGACTGGATGCAGAGCACCGCCGAGATGGGCGACGCGAGCGTCGAGAAGTACCGGATGTTGGCAGAGGCAGGGCACCGTCACGGGACGAAGGTGTTCGCCCAACTGATCCACACGCGGGACTATATCCCGTCGTCGGGCGGCGACCGCATCCGCATCGGGATGGAGGCGCAGATGCGCCCTCACAGCCGACAACGCCCTCGCAAGGCGGATCGCACCCGCGAGGAGTTGCGGGCGATGGCAACGGCGTTCGGCGAGGCGGCGGGCAGGGCGAAGGCGGGCGGCGTCGATGGGTTGGAGCTCCACGCGCACGAAGGGTTTTTGCACGCGCAGTTTTTGAGTCCGCGCATCAACCGTCGCACGGACGAGTACGGCGGGAGCCATGAGAATCGGGCGCGGTTCGTCATCGAGACGCTGGAGGCGATGCGGCGCGCCATCGGAGACGAAATGCCGCTCGGCGTGCGGTTGAAGGCGGACGATCTCGAAGACGAGGGGATGACGAACGAGGATTACATCGAGCTCGTCATGGGGCTGGAAGCGTTGGGGTTGGTGGACTACATCAGCCTGACGGGCGGCGACGGCGGGCTGCATCATGGGCCCATGACCCGCCCAGACGGCGAGTGGTTGCCGTTTGTCGAGAAGATCAAGAAGGCGACGCGGCTGCCGATCATGCACGCGGGGCGCATCACGACGGCGGAGATGGCGGAAGACGCGCTCGCGGACGGCAAACTCGATATCGTCTGCATGACGAAAACGCACATCGCCGACCCGCACTTCGCCAACAAAGCCAAAGAGGGCAGGCTGGACGACATTCGCTACTGCACCCGCTGTTTGCAGGCGTGCATCGGCAACATGGAGCACATGAGTTGCGTCTACAACCCGGTCACGAGCCGGGAACGGACGTGGGCGATCCTCGAACCCGCCGCGAAACGCAAGCGCGTCGTGATCGTGGGTGGCGGTCCCGCCGGGATGGAGGCGGCGCTGACGGCGGTCGGTCGGGGGCATGAGGTGGTCGTGCTGGAGGCGACGGATCGAGTTGGCGGGCAGGTGCATGTCGCGTCGTCGGGGATTTTTCGGTCGATGTTCATCCGCATCGCGGAGTTTTATCAGCGTCAGGCGGACAAGGGCGTGGTCGAAGTCCGCTACAACACGACGGCGACGCCTGAGTTGATCGCCGCGTTGGAGCCGGACGCCGTGATCGTCGCCACCGGATCGACCCAACGCCGCATCACCCTACCCGGCGACTCGCCGACGTGGACGACGGTTGACGCGCTCACCAGCGACCTCAACGGGGTGAACCGCGCCGTCGTCTACGACCTAACGGGGACGATGAACGCCGTCGTCGTTGTGGACGCGCTGTCGAATCGGGGCGTGACGGTCGATTGGGTGACGCCGAGCGGTCGCGCCGCCGGGTCGATTGAAGGGATGTCGCGGGAAGACCTGATGTGGCGGATTCGGGATCGCGGGATCGCGTTCCACGACGAGGTGAATATCGCGCATTGGGATGGTCGCCGTGTGTTGCTGCGGCACTCGCGGATGCTCACCGAGACGACGTTGGACGGCGTTGACAAGGTGATCGTGAGCGTGGGCGCGGAACCCGTCAACGGGCTGAGTTTGGCGTTGGCGGGGAGGTTCCCCGAAGTGCACACCATCGGCGACGCGAACACGCCGCGCACCGTCACGGAGGCGACGTTGCACGGCGGCTACATAGGACGACTAGTTTAGTCGAAACGCTAGTGAATGCTTCGATGTCATTTCGCAGGTTCAGGTGGAGGTACCATTCCGTGGCAGTCGCCGTTTCGCCATTCGGTGATATCATTGTTAAGAAAATCGACTGCCTCCTTATATCGTTTATCTACTTCCTCTATCGTTGTAGCATTGAGGAAGAAATCAAGCGCTGTGTCAAACCCATGCATGTAGCCACGTCTATATGCGGCTTCCGTAAAATCAGTTTTTAGTCTGAGTGACCCGTGCATCTTCTCAAGCAATTCCGCACCGGATTGTGTCATCGGTTCTGTTCGCTGTTCGTCCGCATGGTTCACGATGCGCCTCCTCTGCTCATAGTCGAATCGGCGTAGACAATGTACCCATCAACATGCTACGTTGATTAACCGCGAGCTGTCAAATGGTATGAGGTAAGTATTTTATTACGGTTTGCGGGAAAATAGGAATCGCGTCAACGAATGGGGCGGCAACATCCGCGCCAACGACGCGCCGCCCATCTCGACCATCTCCGTCTTAGGGACGACGAGCTCCGTCGCATCCCACCGATTGCGCGCCATGTAGGAGTCACCCGTCACTGTATCTACCGTCGCCGCGCCAGCCTCAAACCCGTTCAGCGTGAAGGTCGTCTCCATCGACTCGGAAGGGTGGCGGTTGACGACGAAGACGGAAAGCGTCGCGCCGTCTTCGCTCAACAGCGCTTCCACATCCAAGTACAACATGCCCTCCCGCTTCGTCAGCCACTTGCCCTCCGTCGAGAAGGTCGGCGCGGTAACGGTTCGCCCCGTCGGGATGACGCCGTTCTGGTCGGCGTAGAGATGCGTCGTCCACCACACCGGGTTTGTGAAGACGATGCCGCGTTCCTTCCGCAGACCACCCGCGTGGTTCATCATCGCCGAGTGCGTGATCATCTCGACCAGCCCATCCGTGCGGATCGCCGCGTGGATGATGCCCGCCGTCCAGAGCGCGTCCGTCAGCGACGAGTTGTTCGGCAGGTCGGGCTTGTTTGTGAACACCTGCAACTCGGTGATCGCCAGCAGCGGCGTCAAACCCGCCTCGACCATCGGGGCGACGAGTTCGCGGATCGTGTCGTCGTAGGCGTCCGTGTGCGCCATGAACTCGCGGAAGACGACTTCGGGGTCGGCGTCGTTGGGGATGTGGCTGCCGGGCAGCGTGTGTTCCGCCAGCGAGCGCACGGGTTCCGTCGCCTCGTTCACCAAGATGCGGTTCCACTCCGCCGAGCCGCCGTTCGCGATGAACAGGATCGACGGGTCTTCCTCTCGCATGACGGAGAGGAACTCGCCGTACCGTTTCGCGTTGCCGTGCGCGTCCGTGTGACCGATCTGCCAGCGTCCCCAGAGTTCGTTGCCGATCTCCCAGTAGCGGACGTGGTACGGCTCAGGATGCCCGTTCCCGGCGCGTTGCTTGCCCATCGGGGTGTTCGTAGAGCCGTTGCAGTACTCGACCCAACGGCGGGCTTCTTCGGGGGAGCCGTCGCCAGCGTTGACGCAGATGAGCGGCTCCGCGCCCGTCAGTTCGCAGAGACGGAGCCATTCGCCCGTGCCGACATGGTTCGGCTCCAACGTGCCGCCCCACGCGGGGTTGGGGAGCGTCGGGCGGTTGTCGAGCGAGCCGATTCCGTCCTCCCAGTGGTAGCCGCTGACGAAGTTCCCGCCGGGGAAGCGCAGCATCGGCAGCCGCGCGTCCTTCATGTAACGCACGACATCCGGCTCCCAGCCCTCGACGTGATCGGAGGGAAACAGGAGGACGCGGCGCACGGCGGTCTTCGTATTCGGTTGGAAGGCAAGGACGAGTCGGTACGGGGTGCCGGGGGCGTAGGTGCTGTCGGGAGCGGTCAGCGTCGCCGTTTGAGTGGATTCGGCTTCCTCGAAGGCGAGTGTCGCAGTCGCCACGGGCTTTCCATCGACCGTTTCGATTCGCCCCGTGACGTTCGCAGCGGGTGCGGACGATGCGGTCAGGGTGATCTCCACCTCCCGAACTCGGTGGAAGGGCGGAAAGATGCCCGTCCTCAATGCGCCGCCCCGCTCACCGACCGTCACGTTTTGAACGTCGTGGATACCCTGTTTGACGAGCTCACCCGTCAACCCGTCGCTCGGCGACCAGTGCGCGGCGATGCCGTGATTCGGGGCGTCGGGCAGGTTCGGCAGTTTGTAGAGCTCCGCTTCGCCCTGCAACGCGCGGTCGACGTTTTCGGGGTTCATCCAGCGGTCGCGCGGGGCGAACTCGCCGTTCAGTACGATCTGCGACCACATCCCCAAGTAGACGTTTCGTCCCAAATGCTCGGTGAACTTGGCGAACAGGTTGCGCGAGATCGGCGTTTTCGTGTCGTTCGCATCGATTTCCACCTGCGCCGTTGCGGTGGGAACGGTCGTCAAGAGAGATGTGAGAGCGGCAATCAGCATCGTGTCACCTTACGCATACGCCGTGTTGCTTGAGGTAGTCGCGGGCGTCTTGAACGGTGTGTTCGCGGTAGTGGAAGATCGACGCGGCGAGCGCGGCGTCCGCTTTCCCTTCGACCAACGCCTCACGGAGATGTTCGAGCGTGCCCGCGCCGCCTGAGGCGATCACCGGGATCGTTACCGCCTCGGCGACCGCGCGGGTCAGCTGAATGTCGTAGCCGGATTTCGTGCCGTCGCCGTCCATGCTGGTCAGCAGGATTTCGCCCGCGCCGCGTTCTTGCATTTCACGCGCCCATGCAACGGCGTCGATCCCCGTCGGGCGACGACCGCCGTGCGTGTAGACCTCCCAGCCGCCTTCCGCGCGCGCCTTCGCGTCGATGGCGACGACGATACACTGGTTGCCGACCGCGTCGGCGGCATCGTTGACGACGTGCGGGGTCAGCACCGCCGCCGTGTTGATGCCCACCTTGTCCGCGCCTGCCTTCAACAGTCGGCGAATGTCCTCGACCGCGCGGACGCCGCCGCCGACGGTCAGCGGCATGAAGCACCGTTCGGCCGTTTTCGCCACCATGTC
>JAQBWJ010000008.1 GCA_027625215.1 Candidatus Poribacteria bacterium | reverse complement strand
AGTGCCGCCGAAACCGCCCCGTCCGGCGCGTCCGGCGCGCCCAGCCCGACCCGCTCAAGCCGCGCGACCCGCTCGTCCCGCTCGTCCTTCCGTAAACGTGAACGTGGACGCACGCGCCATCAACGACGTGGTGCATCAAGCGATTGACCAAGCGACCGAAAAGGTGCGCGACTTCGGCGAATGGTCGGGCAAGTTCGGGGAGCAGTTCGGCAAGAGTTTCGAGCAGTTCGGCGAAGAGTTTGCGAAAGCGTTTCGCACCAACTTCGAGTATGCCGGAGGGGGCGATTCTGGGAATGCGACGCAGACGTGGGAACTGTCCGAATCGAGCGAGGTGTCCGTGAGCCTTCCCGAAGGCACGGTGCGGGTGCATTCATCCGAAGATGGCACGTTGAGGGCGAGTCGAGCCGCCTCCGAAACGCATCAGGGCGAATCGAGCCTCTTGTTGGAGTTCGGCGAGGGCGACTTGGAACTGTGGGCGCCGGACGGACTCGAGTTTCGGCTGGAAACGGGCGACGGCGGCATTCACGTCAACGGCGTTGCGTTCAATGAAGCGCACCTTTCTACACGGGATGGCGGCGTCGAACTGAACGATGTCGAGGGCGACGTGTCGGTTGAGACGGGCGACGGCTCGGTGCGCGTCAACGGGTGCGAGACGGGCGAACTGAAAGTCTCGACGGGCGACGGCGGCGTCGAACTGCACCGCGTCAGCGGCGAGATTCACGTTGAGACGGGCGACGGCTCCATCAAAGTGGATGCGTGCGCGGGCGAACTGAGCGTCTCGACGGGCGACGGCGGCATCGAGATTTTCAACGGCGAGTATGAGTCCGTCCGCGCGGAAACAGGCTCCGGCGGCATCCGGTTGCAGGGTGAAGCGTCCGGCGAGACGGAGGTGCGGTTGTCCTCCGGCGACGGGACGATTGAGGTGACGCTGCCCGCGTCCGGCGAACTGCATCTTGAAACGGGCGACGGCGATATCCGCGCGAACTACGGCGGCGACGTTGAAGGCGACCTGCGACTGACAACGGGCGACGGCACGATTGAGTTCAACGGGGCGGGCGTCGGAGGCGAGGCGAGCCTTGAATCGAACGACGGGCGGATCGCCTTCAACGGGGCGAACGTCGGGAGTTTGCGGATGCGTTCGGAGAGCGGCGACCTCGCGGCGAACATCGGTTCGGCGGAGGAATCGGTCGATTTGGAGACAGCGGACGGCGAGATCGTCCTGAACATGGGTTCCGCCGAGAGCGTTCGCGTCAACACGTCGAGCGGCAAGATCACCGTGAACGCGGGCAGCGTCGAGGAAACGGTCGAACTGGCGACGGAGGACGGGTCGATTCAACTGCGGATCGGGGACACGGAGTCGCTCCGACTGCGGAGCGGCAGCGGCAGCCTCGACGCGATCATCGGTCCCGCGAGCGAGTTGGTGGAGCTGACGACGGACGACGGCAGCATCAAATTGATCGTCCCGCGCGGTTTCGCCTGTTCCATTGAAGCGAGCACGGACGACGGCGAAATCGAAGCGACGTACGAACAACACGACGATGCGTCGCTTCAAAAACGACACGACGACAACGAATGTCGGGTGACGGGAACCTATCACGGCGGCGGCGTGCCGATCCGAGTGCACACAGGCAGCGGCAACATTGTCATTCAGACGGCGTGAGATCGCCGTCTCTAAGGGGATGGAATCACCATGCGGTTTGCGTTGATCGGAATAGGGAGCATTGTGATGGTGGCGAGTTTTTGGTTCTTCGGTTCGACAGAGCGGGATGCGGTCGCCGCATCCGCCGACGCGAAGGCGACAAGCGTGCCGTTCGCACACGTGTTCGAGGCGTTGCCGAACGGGTTGCTGCGCGCGGTGAAGAAGACGCGCGTCGGGGGAACGTCGTTCTCGAAGGGGTCGGAGTTGGCGAGGATCGATGTGAGTCAGTACGCCGACGGCAATCTGACGGTATCGGCGGATGGCGAAACGGTCGTCGTTCATTTGGACGGGAACGGGCATCCCGAACACGCGCACCATGAGGAGTTCAGCGCGCGCGAGGGCGTCACGACGAAGGAAAGCGCCACCCAGCACGAGCGACAACTCAACGGCATCGACCGACTTGTCGTCAAGACGTTTCACGGGGATGTTGTCGTTGTCGAGTCGGACAAGGACGACCGCACCGTGCGGATCGAGGAGAAGCGTGTCATTCGGGGCGTTAACCGCGAGGCGGTGATCGCGTTCGACGGGGTGATCGAGACGCGCATCCGCGAACTCGAACGGAAGGACGAGTCGGAGCCGCGCGCCTTGCTGATCGAGGGGTGGAAGCCCGAAGGCAACATGCCCAAAGACCTGCGCGGGGCAACGATCTCGTTCCGCGTGATCGCGCCGAAACAGGTGCGCGTCGTGAAGGCGTCGTCGGGCGCGGGCAATATTCGGGTGGAAAACGGGACGTACGACGCGCTCGACCTCTCGACGGGTCACGGCGACATGCTGACCGACGCGACCGTCGAGACGGTGAAGGCGAGCAGTGGCGCGGGCAACGTCACTGTCAAGAACGTGTCCGACACAACCGAGGCGGCGACAGGTCACGGTGATATCAACCTGAACGAGTCGCGCGGGAAGGCGTCGCTCAAATCGGGCGCGGGGAATATCACGACGAACGGCGGCTCCTACGACGCGCTTGATCTTCACACCGGACACGGCGACGTGAAGGTTCAGACGACGGCGGGCGCGCTGGCGGTGAAGTCGGGCGCGGGGAACGTGACGATCCGCGAGGCGGCGGGTCCAGGGAAAGTCGATACGGGTCACGGCGACATCGTTCTGGTCGAAGGGACGGGCAGCGCGCTCCTGAAAACGGGCGCGGGCGCGATTCGCGTGCAGAAGGGCTCGCTGGAACTGCTGGAAGCGAACACGAGTCACGGAGACGTGGAGATCGACGCCGCGACGAAGGTGGCGAAGATCAACGCGGGCGCGGGCGCGATCCGCGTGACGCGCAACGACGGGTTTCTCAGTATCCGTACGGGACACGGCGACGTAAGGCTGATCGAGTGCGCGGGGAACGTGTCCGTCGATGCGGGCGCGGGGCGGATCACCGTCGAGGGCGGCGCGTTCGAGATGCTCGGCGCGAAGACCGGACACGGCGACGTGCAGTTCGACGGGAACGCGAGCGACCTGCGACTCCGTTCGGGGTCGGGACAGGTGCGCGCGTCGATCACCGTCGGGACGAAGAACGCCGACCTCGATACGGGTCACGGCGACATGGTGGTGACGGTCGATCCCGCGCTGCCGTGCGACGTGGACGCCGCCACCGGACACGGGCAGGTGAACGCGCAACTGTCGTTGGACAACCTCTCGACCAACCGCGAGAAGTCGCGGGTGAGCGGGGCGCGTCACGGCGGGGGAACGACGATCAAGGCGCGATCAGGCAGCGGAAACGTGACGATTCGTTAACGCTTTTTTCACTGACCGAACGGCGGCGTCACGACTCTTATTCTATGTGAGGAGGGACGCCGCCGCCAGCGACACGACAAAGCGACGATTCGTCGCCGAAAATGATCGTTCGATCTCATGACACTGAGA
This sequence comes from Candidatus Poribacteria bacterium, assembly GCA_027625215.1. GTDB lineage: Bacteria > Poribacteria > WGA-4E > JAQBWJ01. The sequence goes on along the minus strand of JAQBWJ010000008.1, from coordinate 11,212 downwards.
ATTCAAAACTCAATCGAAATACAAAGCATCTTTCACTCAACGAAAGTGATCGGAGCGCGATGATGCGAATCGCGGGGATCGTCATAGGAGGTATCGTCATGGCGGTGGGATTGTGGTTGTTCGGCGCGTCGGCGGATTCCAAAGAGGCGGTCAAGGCGGTGATTCCGGTGACTCCGGTGACGCCCGTATTGGCGGTTTCGTTCGATCAATGGCTCGACGAACATTTCGACAAGCAGTTCGAGGAACGGTTCGAGCAGCGTTGGGAACACGCTTTCGAGGAAGCGTGGGATCAAAGCGTCTCCGCCGATCTGAGCGAGGAGATGAAGGAGCGGTTCAAAGAGTCGTTCCGCGAGAGATTCATGGAGTCGTTCGAAGGGGCTTGGAGGGAGCGGTTCGGGGGAGAACCGATCAACCCCGTCATCGAGTCGGAGGAGAGCTCCTTCAACGAGCAGCGGTTGGAATGGCGCGACACGCTCAAACTGGAAGCGTCTGCGGACGATCTCACGCGGCTCGCCGTGTCCACCGTGAACGGCAACGTGTCGATCAAAGGCGAGGCGGTCGAGACGGTGTACATCACCGCGAAACGAACAGTGCGCGCGACCGACCTCGAACAGGGAGCAACGTGGCGCGACAAGTTCCACCCTGTGTTGTCGCGGAAGGACGGGACGCTCGTCATCGACACGCCGTATGAGAAGGACGGCAACTCGACGCCGTCGTATATCAAGACCGCCGTGATGGAGTATGAAATCATCGCGCCCCATCGGTTCGCCGTCGATGCGAAGACGGTGAACGGGAACGTCTCGACGGAGGAGACCGAGGGCGAGGCGGTGTTGAAGACGGTCAACGGGAACATCGGGCTGAGGTCGACCGACGGGGTTGACGGCGGCGTCAACGGGAAGACGGTCAACGGGAACGTCTCGTACGAAGTGGACACGCTGACGGCGCGCACGACGCTCGAAACGGTGAACGGGAACGCGGTCGTCACGGTGCGGCGCGCGGTGAACGGCGGGATTCGCGCGAAGACGCTGAACGGCAACACGAACGTCACGCTGCCGGGCGACGCCTCGTTCAACCTGAGCGCCAAAGTCGGGATGCACGGCTCCATCAAGACGGATTGGGGCGCGCCGGAGAAGAAACGCGGCGGCTTCGGATCGAATTACTCGACGGATGTAAACGGCGGTGGCGACCGGATCGACTTGGAAACGTTCAACGGGTCGGTCCGCGTCACTCGCGGGAACTGAGGTTTTTATTCGGTTCTCGCATCGGTCGAAAAGAGAGGGCGCGTCGTCGGCACCGATGGCGCGCCCGTTTTCGGTGGGGTAAAGCGGTACGAGGCGGAGTATCGAGCCATGTTTAATAAAAAGAACGATTGATATTAACTATGGCAATATGGGATTCCATTATTTGAATTTTTGTGGTACGGTACACTCGCCTTTGTTAAACTCCGATGCGTCGGTGCTGGCGTGTTGCGATGGTGACGGAACGGCGGGGAGGCATCGGTAATTCGTGACGTTTTGAGTGGAGACGACGGAACGCGCCTTCGACGCGCGCTTGTCTCCTTAGCGGCGCGGCGGTCGCTAACCACCGCCGCGCCTTTTTTTCACCGATTTCTCTATCAAACGGACAGATGGGTCGTCTGTAGTAGCGTGTTGCAAAAGCCACACCGTTGAAAAACGCATTCAACCTCTTTGGCAGGTGATGCGTCTTTAACGAATGCAGCCGAACGATGAGTGTGACGTGATTTTATCACCCACCTTAATACCCTCCCAGGCTTCGTTCGGCTGCTTTTTTATGTACGCGGCTCCGCAACGCTCCGTCACCGCTCGACGATGGTGTAGAGGGCGTCTTTCGGCAGCGTCAGTTCGAGCGCGTTCCCCTCGATGCGGGCGTCTTCAAGGGAACGCACGTACCCGTTCTCATCCAACACCTTGACGGTCGCCGCCGTGAGGTTGTCCAGCCGCAGCGTCACGTTGGCGTCGATCTCCCGCACCCCGAACGGCGCGCTGCCCAAGTCGACGATCTTCCCGTCCTCCGATTTGAACCCGTAGGGGCGGTCTTCCGTCATCGCCTGAATCAGCAACCGTTTTGATGTCGGAATCGGTTCGCCGTCCAGCGACGTGACGATCAAGGAAAGGTATTCGTTGCTCGTCGTCAACTCGAGATGACTTGTGTTGTATTCCGTATCGGCAAGGAAACCCACAAGTCCTTCGGTTTGGCGAGAATTGATGACGGCGACGCCATCCTTGAAGAACAGCGCCAACCCCGCCGATTTTCTCGATTCATCCCGACTTCCCGCCGCCAAGCCATGAGAAACCACGTAGCCTTTGTTCCGATCGATCAACAGCGGACTTTTCACGTAGGATTCCGACGGGTCCTCTCCAAACGTTCGTGCGACCTTCCCGACGTAGTAGATCAACGGATCGTACACGCTGATTTCCTGATGCGCCCGTTCACCCGGCACATCCGCCAGCCGCAGCGCGTCCAACGCTTCAGGCGTCGCCGCGCCGGAGCCTTTCATCGCGTACAGGTCGTCCAACCGCAACACCTGTCGGATCGCGTAATCCGCCTCCGGCACATCCCCGCGACGATACATCAATGCCGCCGCAGGGAACGTCGAGACGATGGACGGCGTACCCAACCCGAATTTGCTGATCTCCCCGTCATCCAAAAATGGGCTGTTCACCGCGAAGAAAAAGTATCCGTCCACCCCCTGCAACGCGCCGTATGCGCCGCTCAGGAAGGTCATCTCCGCGCGGAAGCGGTTCGGTTGGGGCCATCCGATCTCCGAGACGATGTGGGGGTAGCCGTCCATCTGGAAGACGTGGAACGGGAGGTTCTCAGGTCGCTTCAGGGCGGAGCGGTCTTCGTACGTGTGATCGACGCGCACCGAATAGCCGGAGCCATCGCCCTGATGCCGACCGCCGAAGTAGCCGTGACGGTCGATCACGTCGCCCGCCGTGTAGGTGTAGCGTTCCAGCGCGTCAAGCGCGACGCCGTCCGACACATGCCAGTTGCTCGGCGAGACGAGTCCGCCGTAACCGAGTTCCTCTTTGAAGTAGCGCGTCGTCGTTGCGTAGAACTCCCGTTGGTGCTCCGTCAGGAATCGCACCTGATCGCCGATGCGCCGCGTCTTCGCCTCGCTTTGGTGGGAGCCTTCCATCGTCATGTCCCACGCCGGGAACAGCCCTACGTGACCGTTCGCGCGGTCGTCGTTCTCGTTGACGATGTCGCCCCACGCCTCGAACGCCGCTCCGACCGACCCGTACCTCTCCGCCAACCACGCCGAATAGAGCGTTTCTAGGCGGTTCCAGTGGACGGCGGGGACGTTGTTTGGCGTGAACGTCCAGAAGAAATAACTGTCTTCGTTGATGATCTCGACCAGAAGCGCGGCGGGCTCGTCCGCGAGCGCGACGCCGGTGTAGGGGTTCTCCGTCGTGAGGATCGCCCGCGCCCACGAGTTGTATATCTCCTGCATCCGCTCGTTGAAGGTGAGCAACGCGAAGGGGCGCTTGTTGTCGATGGTGTCGTAGCCTTCGATGCCGTATTCGGGTCGAATGTCGAACCAGAGCGGGAAATAGAAACTGATCGTCGTGTAGATGCCCTGCTTCTTCATCGCCGCGACGAGGTAGTGCAGGTCGTCGAGCGCCTTCGTGTCGATGTTGGCGGGGTCTTCGGAGGCGTCGAACAGCCCGCTGTGGAAGCGCACCGCGTTCACGCCGAGTTTCGCCAGTTTCCGCGCGAGGTAGTCCACCGATTTTCGCTGTTGCCCCGCGATACCGGAACTGACGTTCACCCCCCAAAACCGGACGGGCTCGCCGTTGCCGAGCGTGAAGTTGTTCCCGTCATGCTGAACGAATCCGCTCTCGCCCGCCGCGTCTTCGTTCAAGTATCGCAGGTCGAGCGCGGCGTCTTCGGTGAAGCGGTCCATCGGCGGTTCAAAGGGGAAGAAACCGGGATCGGCGTTGCCGGAGCGTTCGCCCGGTTTGTATTTGCCGTTCGGTTTGAAGGGTTCTTGGGTGAGGAAGAAGGCGTCGAAGCATCCGGTGAGGCTCTCGCCGGGACCCGCCAGGAGTCGCAACTCGAAGGTGTGCGTCCCCGCCGACAATTCCACCTCGCCGAGATAGACCCAGTTCGCGCCGAGATGCGTGCGGATCGACGCGGAATCCGCCAGGGCGATGCGCCGCGCCTCGCGCCACTCGCCACCGTCGAACTGCCAACGGAACGGTCCGTGATGCCAGAACTTGCGCGTCCAGAAGTCGTACGTCCCGGCTTCGGGCACGTTGATCTCGTACCGTGCGAACGCCTCGTCGCCCGTGCGCTCGCCCCCGTTGGAAAGCCACTTGCCGCCCGACAGCACGGACGCCTCGCGCTCGTTCTGCGGGTCGAAGTACGTCGATTTGGGGAAGTTCGTTTCGGCGGTGTCTTCGCCCTCCCACCAGACGGTGGCGTTGGCGGTCGCGCAGACGAGCAGTGCCGCGAGCGTCGCGGTGAATCGTATCATGGTTGAGAGTTCCCCCTTATTTAGAAGCCGTCTCGCGCGGTCGCAAGGGGAACACCCTCGCCCCCCAATAACTCGATCCTTCGGATCGTTACGAGATCACGTCGAAAATCCGCGTTTTGGGATCGTAGCCTGCCAGCACCACCTCAGTCCCCTGTTCGGGAGCGATGCCGCCGCCGATGTGCCGACAACGCACCGTCACCATATTGCCCGCGTGGTCTCGAATCCGCGCGCGACCGCCCGCCGGGTTGATCTGAGGGCTGAGCACCGTCGCCGACATGCCGACGAACTCGTCCATCCCCAACGGCGTCTGGTCGGTCGGCAGCACGCGGGAGACGATGAGCGTCCCGACGATCCCGAACGACATGCCCAACACACACGCGACCAGAAACGTCACGACATGGTAGAACGGGAACGGCGGCGTCTCAAACAGCCGATTCAACCCAAGCCCCGTCGAAGCCCACACGAGCGCGAACAACGCGGCGGTCACTCCGCGCAAGTCGGGTGATGGAAAGAGCGCGCGCATCGCCTTCGACTGCCACGACCCATCGTCCACCCCGCCGAGAACATCCACCTCGACGCCAACCCGCGACAGCACCGTAAAGACGCCCAATCCCAGCATCGGCACCAGATAGACCAGATTGTGGAAGACGAGCAACTCTCGCAGAACGGCCACGTCGGCAACCCCTCTAAAAAATGGCACGAGGCGTCTCGCGCGACGCCCCCTCTTCCCGATCACGCTCCCCGCAGATCATGGTAGCCAAGCGCGCTCGTCCGATTCAAGCGGCGCGTTGCGGCATCGTTTCTTGAGTTGGGGAAGTTGCGGGGAAACCCTTAGTGGGAAAGAGAGAGTTCCTCGCCCCCTTCGCAAAGAACCTTGACACAATAGAGGCGTTGAAGAAACCGCGACAATTAATGCCGTGATGCGCCGAGCGAACGTGAAGAATCCCGGAAGCCACCTCAACGGAGGCGGAACCGGGATTCGTCGTCATACCAAAAAATGAGCGTCAGCGGCGCATCGACTGCAACTGGTTCGCCATCGCCATTTCGTCTTCCGCTTCGGGAATCTTCCCCTGCTTCTGCAAGCACTGCGACAGGCTCGTATGCAGGAACGGCTCGTCGGGTGTGTTCTCAATCGCGGCGCGGAGCACGTTGATCGCGTCGTCCAACGCGCCCATGAACTCGTACGCCTTCGCCAAATGCGCCTCGACAAACTCCGGGTCGATCTCGACCGCTTTTTCAAACAGTTCGACCGCCTCGTGATATTTCCGTTCCGCCATCAGATCGAGTCCGTCGCCGACCCATTCGTGCTTCGTCTTATCCGCCATCGTTTTCTTTCAATCCCTCTGAAACGCCAAACCAAATTCGTCATCTCGAACGCGACATGATCCATGGCGAAAACGCGCCATTCCGCCTTCAAACACGCCAACTCTATATTATAGTCGCTATTCCGCCAGTGGGGATCGCTCGGTCACTTGGAAAAGAGTCCAAGTATTTTCTGCATGGGCGACTTCTTGATGAGCTCGTAGTACTCGCGCCCGGAGGATTGATGTACGTGCACGCGGATTTCCTCTTCGGATTCCAGCCGCGCCAACGCCCCTTTGATGAGCGAGCCCGGCATCCCGTGACCGTGATAGACGCGCTCTTTCGGGACGCGCCCGCCTCGTTCCAACTGCTCTTTGATCGCGCGCTTGGCTTCATCGATATCGTGCATTGGGGTCTAACCTCTCGAAGCGTGTGGCTGTGCTTATGTAATACAATACTGCGTCCGACGCAAGTTTCAGTAAACGAGATGTAAAAAATCGATGAGGATTTACTAAGATGGGGAGAGTTCAGATGCAACCCGATTATCGTGAGGCGAACCGTTTCGGACCCGCCCGCTCCGCCGTCATCACGAAACACGGCATGGTGGCGACGAGTCAGCCGTTGGCGGCGTTGGCGGGGGTGGATATCCTCCGTCAGGGCGGCAACGCCTTCGACGCCGCCGTCGCCACCGCCGCGATGTTGAACGTCGTCGAGCCGATGTCCACCGGAATCGGCGGCGACGCCTTCGCCATTTTGTACGACGCGCGATCCGGCGAAGTGCGCGGGTTGAACGCGAGCGGTCGCTCTTCGTACGGCGCGACGTTGGAGGAGTGGCAGCGTCGGTTGGGCGCGAACGGGTCGATTTCAGGGCACAGCATCGAAGCGGTGACGGTCCCCGGCGCGGCGGACGGCTGGCTCGAAGTCGTCGGGAAGTACGGCAATATGACGATGGCGGACGTGCTCGCCCCCGCGATTCAAGCGGCGGAAGACGGTTTCGCGGTGACGCCGCAGATCGGCGCGTCATGGCGCGGATCGCGCACCCTGCTGTCCGCGACGGACGACTCCCGCGCGACGTGGCTCTACGGCGACGGCTCCCCGCCGCAGCCCGGCAAGGTGTTTCGCAACCCGCGTTTGGGGCGAACGTTCCGGCTCGTCGCGGAGGGTGGTCGTCAGGCGTTTTACGAGGGCGAGATCGCCTCGAAGTTCGTGAAATGCTCGAACAAGCACGGCGGCGTCTTCACCATGAAGGACATGAAAGACCACACCTCGACGTGGGTGGAACCGATCTCGGTGAACTATCGCGGCTACGACGTGCTCGAAATCCCGCCGAACGGACAAGGCATCGCCGCGTTGGAGGCGTTGAAGGTCATCGAGTTCGAAGACATCGCCGCGATGGGCTTCAACACGCCCGACACGCTCCACCTCGAACTCGAAGCGATGAAACTCGCCTTTCACGACCGCAACCGCTACGTCACCGACCCGGAGTTCGCGGCGATCCCCATCGAGGGGCTACTCTCCGACGAGTACGCCCGCGCCCAACGCGCCCGCATCTCGATGGAACGCGCCATCGCCTCCCCGACGCACGGCGTCCCGCCCGGCACGGACACAGTCTACCTCTGCGCCGCCGACGCGGACGGCAACGTCGTCTCGTTCATCAACAGCCTGTACGCGGGTTGGGGCAGCGGCATCACGGCGGAGGACACGGGCATCATGCTCCAAAATCGCGGGCAGTCGTTCTCCCTTGACCCGAACCACGTCAACGTGATCGCCCCCCACAAGCGCACGCGCCACACGATCATCCCCGCGCTGCTGATGCGCGACGGGCGACCGATTGTCACGTTCGGCATCATGGGCGGCGACATGCAGGCTCAGGGGCACGTTCAGTTTGTGTCGAACATGGTCGATCACGGCATGAACGTTCAGGACGCGATGGACGCCCCGCGTTGGCGCTACAACGGTCAGGGCAACAGCATCGCGCTGGAACGATGGATCGATTCGGCGACGTGGAACGATCTCCGTCGTCGGGGACACGCGATCAGCGGGTCGGACGGCTTCTTCGGCGGCGGACAGGCGATCTACGTCGATCACGACAACGGGACGTATCACGGCGGCTCCGACCCCCGACGAGACGGATGCGCCATCGGGTACTGATCGACATTTGGCATCGCGCGTCCTTGCGTCGTACATTGGAGGACGATTGGTCACACGGCTTGTTGGTACGAACGTTAAGGAGAACTCAGGCATGAAACGGACGCTTTTCGCTGCCGTCTTGTTGTTGAGCGCGTCGCTCGCGCGAGCGGCGGTGGTGCTTGAACTTCATTTCGAGGAAGGCGCGGGAGACGCAACGGCGGACGACTCCGGCAACGCGAACAATGGGACGCTGAAAGGCGTGGAGTGGGTGGAAGGTCGGTCCGGCTCCGCGTTGCAGTTCGATGGCGTGGGCACGCATGTCGAAGTGGCGGACTCGGCGAGTCTGCAAATCACGGACGCCTTCTCGATTGCGGCGTGGGTGAACTTCGACCAACTCGGCGCATCGGGCAACCATGACGCGATGATCGCCAAAGCGGGTACGTGGTCGTTCATCACGTTCGCCCGCAGCGTCCCGCCCTATCAGTTCGCGTGGTGGGACAACAACGCGAAGAACATCCTACCGGGCGAGGCGAAATGGCTCGTCTCGGATTGGCTGCCGGACACGGGCGTCTGGTATCACCTCGCCGTGACGATTGCCGCAAACGACCAACTCGTCTACTACGTGGACGGCGCACCGATCAAAGAGTCCGACTTCCCCGTCGCATTGCCCGCCGGAGCGGGTCAGCCCGTCTGGATCGGCAAAGGCAACGGCGCGACGGAGAACTTCGCCGGAATGATCGACGACGTGATGATCTTCAACGAAACGCTCGACGCGGCGGCGGTCCAATCGCTGTTCGCGCCGTTGGCGGTCGAGGCGAACGGCAAATTGACGACGACGTGGGGCGTGTTGAAACGATAATCCTCCCGTTGCCGCGAAGCCATGTGAACGACTCGACGAGGCAGGGAGATATGCGCCGCTCGCGGGCACGCGATCTACGAGTCGAAGGGCTTCTTCGGTGGTGATCAGGCGATCCACGGCGATTACGACAACGAGACGGATCACGATGGTTCCGGTACGCGCCGAAACGGTTGTACCATAGACTGTTGAGACACATCGAAGGGCGTCATGTCCGATATGTAAAGGATCGTAACGATGAGAGCATCGACATTCGACGCGGACGACGACGGCAAGATTCGCTGGTACGGTATCGGGGAGCACAGCACACGAGACGGTCTGGGATCGGTTCGTAGGCGTGCCGTTGAGCTGTTGGAAAAGGTATCAGATCCAGAGGCGGGAACGATTGTGGAAACCGCTTGGACAATACCGGAAGAAGGCGAAGTCCAACGTCATGTGGCGATCATAAAGGTCTCCGGTTCGATGGGCGAAATGACATCAGATACCGAATCATTTTTCGGTCGCATGGAGCTCATCGGCGATCCATGGCAGTGGTCTGAGTCACGAATGGATGCGACGATGCGGACTCCACCGGGGCGAATCGTCGGCAGTAACATGATGTCCTCGGATCGGCTGGAATCGACGAAGACGTTCACCTCCGATGACGGTGCGTTCACGCTAGTATTTGAGACTCATCTAGCCGTGATAAGTCGCGGCACGTACAACGTATTGGTCCGCTATCTCGAACGGTAATTTTACGCGACTACCCACATAATGACGATGGGAGGGCCCGAACAACCCTCCCATCGACCGCTGTCCTTATTCCTCTTTTGCGTCCTTCGCCTGCAACTTCGCCGCCTGCTTCGGGTCGCCGATGTGCATCGTGTCGTACGCCTGTTGCGAGGTCTTGAAAGGACCCACGTCCTTGTGACCGTGCCAGTCGCCCTGATGGTGGATCGGGTTCTTCAACCCGGTTTCCTTCTCCCGTTGGGCGATCCATGCGTTCATGCGCGCCGTCAGCAGCGCGACGACCTCCGGCTCCGACTCGGCGAGGTTGTCGTTCTCGTCCGGGTCGGCGATCAGGTTGTACAGTTCGACTTCAGGCTTGAAGTGGAAGTCCGGCTCCAACGCGCGGATCAGTTTCCACTCCGGCGTGCGCCAGCCGTGCTTCCGCATCCAGGTGCATTCGGTGATGTAGATTTCGGACTCGTGCGACGCCACCTCGCCTCGGACCATCCCCATGAGGCTCCGCCCGTCGAAGTCGATCCCCGCGTCGATCTCGGCGAGTTCGAGGATCGTCGGCACGAGGTCTTTGTGCTGCGAGTAACCGCCGACGCGCTCCCCGGCGGGCACTTTACCCGGATAACGGATCACCAACGGCACATGCAGCGTCACGTCGTAGATGCCGTGATGGTCGAACCAGCATTCGTGGTCGTAGAGCGTTTCGCCGTGATCGCCGTTCAGGACGACAATCGTTTCGTCAAAAATCCCGTGCGCTTCGAGCGCGTTGAAAATCGACTGAATGCAGGCGTCCATATAGGCGATTGCCCCGTCGTACTGGGCGATCACGTAGTCCTTGTCGCTGATGCCGGGAGGCATCCAACTGGCGAAGAAGTCGCAGAACGGCTTGAACGTCATCACGGGTTCCATCGACTTGTTGTTCGGGTCGCTTTCGTTGCCGTGATAGAACATGCGTTCGTACGGGGCGGGCGGCAGGTACGGCGCGTGCGGGTCCATGTGCCGCAGGAACAGGAAGAACGGTTTGCCGCCGTCTTTGTGCTCGGCGACAAGTCGGTCGAGTTCCGGGATCGCCACGTCGTTCAGGTTCTGCGCCTTCGGACTGCGCCCCTCGTTCCAACTGCCCCATCCGGCGTAGTTCAGATAGTTGTCGAAACCGCGCGACGCCGGGTTCCCCGTGAAACCCACGCAGGTCGTGTTATAGCCCTCTTTGCGGAGGATTTCGGGCAATGTCGTCACTTCGGGACGAAGACCGCCCTGATGTCGCAGCGCGACCACCTGCGTCGAAAATACGTCCATCCCCGTCAGCATGGAGGAGTACGCGGAGGTCGTCGGGATGTGCGCGCTGTAGTTCTTCTCAAAGAGGGTGCCGCTCTCGGCGAAACGGTCGATATGCGGAGAGGTGTGAAAACGGTAGCCGTAACAACTCATGTGATCCGCCAACAGCGAATCGATACCGAACAGAACGATATTGGGCTTCTTCGCCATGTCTGAACGCTCCTTCCATGTCGTCGTCAGTCGTGAGCGGCTATTGTGGCAGGGGTCGCGCGTTCGAGGCAAGGTGCGACGAGACGGAAGGTTGACATCCGTTAACATGGGTTGACATCGGTTGACGACGGTTTACCTAAGTTAACGCCCTATTTTGGCAAGAACCCCGATGAACACTGGATTCGGGCGGTTAACACCCCGAATGAGGTTAACCTGTT
>JAQBWJ010000007.1 GCA_027625215.1 Candidatus Poribacteria bacterium | reverse complement strand
GACGCGCGTTCATCCGCGACGCCGTGCTCCGGTTGACAGGTCGTGTAGACGTTGATGACCGCCGGACCCTCGTACTCGTTCGCCGCGATCACCGCTTTGTAGAAGTGGTTGAAGTCGGCGCAGGTCGTCTGAGCGACGAAGATGTCCGGGTGCATCATGCAGATCGACGCCAACTCCTTGCGCCGTTCCGTTTTGCCCTTGATCGCCGTGCCGTGATACGACATCTTCGTGTTCTGCGCGACGTAGGACGACGTGGACGCCTGTCCGCCCGTGTTCGAGTAGACCTGCGTGTCCAGCACGAGGACGTTGATGTTCATGCCCGACATCAGCATCCGCGACAACGACTGGAAGCCGATGTCGTTCATCGCGCCGTCGCCGCCGAGCACCCACAGTTTCTTGTCGCTCCACCCCATCTGGTCCCAACGCGAGCGGATGCCCATTGCGTCGGCGGGCGCGTTTTCAAACAACGAGTTCGTCCACGGCACCTTGTAGGGGTTGTAGGGGTACGTCGAGGTGTAAACGGTGTTGCAGCCCGTCGCCGCGACGATGCCGAAGTTCTCTTCGCCGTACTTGAAGCCCGTCGCGCCGACCATCATGCGGATCGCCGTGCCTTCGCCGCAGCCCGCGCACGAACCCGCGCCGCCCGTGTACACCAGCGAGCGCTCCGTCAACATCATGTCGGTGAGCAGCGCTTCCTTGATGTAGTCGGCGGGGGTGTCCGGCAGGCTCGAATAGACGTTGAACGCCTCTTGGAACTGCGGGACGTTCGTTTCCGTCTTCTCCAACATCGACAGCGCGAAGTCGTCGCACTGTTCGACGCATTCGGCGCAGCCCTTGCACTTGGTCGGGTCGATGAAGATGCCGAACAGTCCGCCCGTGCCTTCTTCTTTTTTCTCGTAGGCGTCCCAGTACTTCTTCGTCTTGGTGAAGCGGGAGCGCACCATGTCGCGCACTTCGGGGTCGGACAGTTTCGCCAACTCCGCTTCGAGCGTGTCCGGGTGGACAACTTTGCCCAAGATCGCCGTATCCGGGCACTCGATGACGCACTCCATGCAGCCGATGCAGTTGGAGGGGTCGTAGAGCGGGATTTCAGGCGCGATGTAACTGAAGTCGCGCAGCGCGCCCGTCCCGGCGGGGACGAAACTCGTCGCGGTCGTTTCGTCGGCAGGGAGTTCGCCTTCGCCGACGCCTCGATTGTACGCGCCGACGATGCGTCGATTAAAATCCTCGATGTCGAGGAGGAGGGGACCCTTTTGTTCGGCGGTGGGAACCGCTTTTGGGAAACCCTTTTGTCCCATGATCTCAGCCTCTTTCCGTTAAGAGCCTAGCCGCTTTACACTTGGTCGCGTTTGCGGAAGACTTCACCGTTCACACGAATCTCAGGGAGCCCCAACAGTGTCCAAGCGGGACGCTTGCCCGCTTCGATCTCCGCGATGTCTTCGAGGATGCGGTCGGTTTCCCGCCTGTCCATCACAAAGTCGCCGTTGTCGTGGAGTTTGCGGCTCACCCAGCCGTTATCCGTCTTTTCGTACTCGATATGGTCGAGAATCTTCGGCATCCCCTTACGCAGCCTCGACTTTCGTGGACTCAATCAGTTCGCGCGACACTTCAAACACTTCCTCGTAGCCGCGCTTGACCGCCAACACGTTCGCCTGAACGACGCCCTCGCCGCGCTTGCCGAACCATTTGCGGAGCGCGTCTTCGATCCGGTCGAACAGTTGGTCTTTGGTGAGCGAGTTCTGGTCCAACACCGGCGACACCCGCAGGAAGATGCCCGCCAGCACGATTCCCTGCATCCGCATTTCGAGGTCGGCGGTCGGCGCGACTTCGCGCGCGATCTTCACCGTGTCCAACGCGACGACGCGGATGTTCTTCTTGCGGATCGTGTCCTGCGCGTCCTTCGGGATTCCCTTCCACACATCCGCCGGATTGGTGCGGTTGGTCTGCACGAACACCATGCCGTCCTCTTGCAGCCCGGAGAGCGGGTTGCCGTGATGGAAGGCGTTGATGTCGTTCAGCGGGACGAAGTTGACGTGGTTCATCTCGCAGTGCGTGCGGATCGCGCGGTCGGCGACCGTCAGGTAGTAGGTCGTCGGCAGGCCCTTCTTCTCGGAGCCGTACTTCGGGTACGCCTGAACGTAGAAGCCGATCATGCCCAAGAACGAGCCGATCACCTTGTTCGTCGTGACGGAACCGAACCCGCCGACCGAGTGACCGCGCATCGAGAACGAACCTTCGGGGCGCGGGTCGGGGTCGATGGTCGCTTCGAGCGCGAGGTGGTGCTTGATGCCGAGCGCGAAGTAGCGTTGCTTGCTCTCCTGCTCCATGTGCGCGTAGGTGGCGATCAGGTCGCCGGGTCGCACGTCGCGGCTGCCGAGTCCGGCGGAACCGGAGTAGATGATCGGGATGCGCTCGATCTGCGGATAGTCGGCGTGACCCGTCAGCGCGTCCGAGAACGCGCTCTTGATCTCGGCGGTCAGCGGGTTCGACTGGGCAATGGGGTTGTCCATCCGCTCGATCACCGCGAACGCCTTCGTGTTCTTGAGCGAGTTCACCAACTCTTTGCCGGGGAAGGGGCGGAAGGTCGTCACATGCACCACGCCGACCTTCTTGCCTTGATCGCGCAGGAAGTCCGCCGTGACCATCGCCGTTTCCGCCATGCCGCCCATCGCGACAATCGCGTACTCGGCGTCTTCCATCAAATACTCTTCGATGAGGTCGTACTTGCGACCCGTCAGTTCCGTCCACTCGTCCATCGCTTCTTTGAGCGCCGCTTCCATGTCGGCGTAGATGCCGCGCTGGGCGATCTTACCCTTCATGTACGAGTCCTGATTCTGCACGACGCCCGTCATGATCGGGTTGTTCGTGTCGAACAGGTTGCGGAGCCGCTCTTCCGGCGCGCCGACGAACTCTTTGAGCAGTTCCGGCTCAGGCTGAAGGATCGATTCAATCGTGTGGGTTGTCAGGAAGCCGTCTTGGATGTTCATGAAGGGGCGTCCGCAGGACTCGGCGGCGCGTCGCGTGATCGCCGCGAGGTCGCCCGCTTCCTGCGCGTTCTTGCCGAACACCATGCCCCAACCCGTGTCCGCAACCGCCATCACGTCGTCGTGACCGGCGTGGACGTTCAGCGAGTGGGAGGTCAACGCGCGCGCGCCGATGTGAAAGACAATCGGCAGACCCTTACCTGAAATCGTATAAAGCACTTCCTTCATCAGGACGAGACCTTGCCCCGACGTGAAGGTGGTGATGCGTCCGCCCGCGACCGCGAAGCCTTCGCAGACCGTCGCCGCGCTGTGCTCGGATTCCGGCTCGATGAAGATGAGTTTGTCGCCCCAAAGGTTGTTCATGCCGTTGGCGACGTAATAGTTAAAACCTTCGCCCATCTTGGACGAGGAGGTAATCGGGTAGGCGCATGCGCCATGCGTGATATGGGTGTCTACCCAAACGACCGCTTCCGCGCCGTCCGCCGTTGTTGGAATACCGGGGTACTTAACCTGTTTTTCGCCGTCCATTTTTAAACGTCCCTTTCGTTGATTCTTCGCCCCGTTGTTCGGTTTGAATCAAGCGAGACGCGACCTCCGCCAACTGAATGACGGAGGTCGTTTACGTGGTCTATCGTCGGAGGGATTTTACCGCTTTGCTCGATGCCAAGAGTGGGTGCTTGTCTTCTGCGCCCGCGATGAACAACGGTTCCGTCCGTCGTCCGCGCGGCTGATTGCCGTCTTTAATCTGTTGCTGAACGTGCCGCACCGCGTCGATGAGGTCTTCGGGTCGAGGCGGGCAGCCGGGTACGTACACGTCCACCGGGATAAACTGATCGACGCCCTGAATGAGCGTGTAGGTGTTGAACACGCCGCCCGTCGAGGCGCATGCGCCCATCGAAATGACCCACTTCGGGTCGGGCATCTGTTCGTAGATGCGTTTCAGGACGGGCATCATTTTGATCGAGATGCGTCCCGACACGATCATCAGGTCGGACTGTCGCGGGGAGAACCGGATCGCTTCCGCGCCGAACCGCGCCAAGTCGTACTTGGTCGCCAGCGTCGCCATCATCTCGATGGCGCAGCACGCCGTCCCGAACGGCATGGGCCACAGCGAGTTGCTTCGACTCCAGTTGATGAACTTGTCGATGCGGGTCGTGACAAAGTCGAAACTGCCTGATTTTTCCGGCATCGATATGGCTCCTCGTGGGACTTCGTTTCTTTGCGGCGGCAGGCGGAGAAAGCGTTTCCGTTCAGGGTATGCCGCGCAAATAGCGTCCGCGATTCAGTAAGGCGTTTGGATCAAGTCGTCGTTTCAACTGTTCCATTACGGCGAGGGGTCCCGTCGGTTCGCCCCACACGTCCATCCGACGTTTCGCCTCGACGGGGGCGGACTCGACCACGACGCGCCCGTTCAGCGCGTGGACTTCTTTCCGAAGTCGCTCCACCAACTCGACCGTCGATTCGCCCGACGCGCCCTCATCCATCTTAACGATAGCGTATTGCGCGCCACTTGGGTAATGGATCGTTGATTGTACGCCAAAATGTCGCTCGTCCACAAGCCGCATGAGAATCTCGCGCGCCGGGAGGACTTGCGTCATCGCGGTCCCGATGCGGAGAACGAGACGGGTGTCGTCGCGGTGAGCGGCGTCGAGCGCATCAAGAAGAGCGGCGTGTCGGGCGTCGAAATCATCGCCGGATGCGATCTCGACGCGGGCGGCGTCTTTGGCGAGCGATTCGACCCGCTCCACCTGATAGGCGACCTGCTCCGCGATCCCGCCGAACCCGACCAACACGGTCGGCTCCGTTTCCCCGACGAGTTCCACAAACAGGGGCTGCAACTCCGAGTGCACCACCTGCGCCGCCAACGACTGCGCCGCTTCCCACGACTTCATCGACGCGATGACGCATCGTCGGTCGGTCGGGATCGGGTGGAGGCGAAACGCCGCTTCCACGATCACGCCGAGCGTCCCCAACGACCCCAAGAACATGCGCGTCATGTCGTATCCGGCGACGTTCTTAACGACTCGACCGCCGCCCTTGACGAACGTCCCGTCAATCATCACCGCCTTCAACCCAAGACAGAGATCGCGGGGCGTGCCGTACGCCGCGCGGAGCGGTCCCGACACGTTGGTCGAGACGATGCCGCCGATGGTCGCCGACGCGCGATTGGGTGGATCGAGAGCGAGGAACTGATCGTGTTTGCCGAGTTCGCCCTGAATGTCGGCGAGCCGTTTGCCCGCTTGGAAGATGCCCGTCAGGTCGCGCGGTTCGTAATCGACGGTCGCGTGCAGGTTCCTCGTGGAGAGAAGGACGCGCCCCTCGACGGGCAGGTTGCCGAGATGGAACGCGCTGCCGTTGCCCGTCGGAATGAGCGGGATCGATTCGGTGTTGGCGAACTTGACGGCTTCGATCAGGTCGTCCGTCGTCTTCGGCGAGACGCGCGTCATCGGCTCGTCAACACCGAGTTCCGCAACGCCTTCGTCCAACCGTTCGACCTGCTCCGTCCCGACAATCGCCGCGAACCGCGCCTTAAGATCAGCCATCTAACTGAATCCCCATTCCCATGTCGTCGCTGGGGAAGATTTTGCCCGGGTTCAGCAGGTTGTCCGGGTTGAACAGCGAGCGAACGGTCAGCATCAGGTCGAGGTCTTCGGGGGTGAACAGAAGCGTCATGAACGCCATCTTTTCGACGCCGACGCCGTGCTCGCCCGTGATCGTCCCGCCGACATCGACGCATTTCTTGAGGATTTCGCCGCTCGCGTCGAGGACGGCTTTCTCCTGCGCCGGGTCGTCTTCGTCGAAGAGAAGGATGGGGTGGATGTTGCCGTCTCCCGCGTGGAAGACGTTGGCGATCCGCATGTCGTACTTCTTGCTGATCTCGTAGACCGTTCGCAGCACTTCGGGGAGTTTCGTGCGGGGAACGACGCCGTCCTGCGTCAGGTAACTCTTGGCGATGCGCCCCAACGCGCCGAACGCCTGCTTGCGCGACTTCCACAGCAGATCGCGCTCCGCCGCCGAATTCGCCACTTGAATGTTCGCCGCGTTGCGTTCTTTGCAGATGCGAACGATCTGTTCCGCCTGCTCTTCCATCCCGACCGTCAGCCCGTCGAGTTCCACGATCAGCACCGCCTCCGCGTCCGACGGGAAACCGAAGCCGAACGCCTCCTCCACCGCCTTGATGATGAGCCTGTCCATCATTTCGAGGGCGGCGGGGATCATGCCGCTGGCGATGATCTCGGAGACGCTGTTCGTCGCGTCGTCAATGTCGTGGAAGACGGCGAGGAGCGTTTTGTAGCCCTGCGGGTTGCGCGTCAGTTTGACGGTGATCGTCGTCGCAATGCCGAGCGTGCCTTCCGAGCCGATCAGCATCGCCATCACGTCGTACCCGATGGGGTCGTCGCCGCCGCTGCCAACCGTTGTGATCTCGCCATTTGGGAGCACGACCTCCATTTCGGCGATGTGGTTCACCGTGACGCCGTATTTAAGCGTGTGGGGTCCGCCGGAATTCTCGGCGATGTTGCCGCCGATGGTGCACGCCTTCTGGCTGGACGGGTCGGGGGCGTAGTGGTAGCCGTGTTGGGTCGCCGCGTTGGTGATCCATAGGTTGACGACACCCGGCTCGACAACGGCGCGACGATTTTCAATGTCCAGTTTGAGGATGCGGTTCATGCGGTTCATCGCGATGATGATGCCGCCGAAGCCCGCCAACGCGCCGCCGCTCAGACCCGTGCCCGCCCCGCGCGCCAGAAAGGGAATCTTCTTGGCGTTCGCATACTTGACGATTTGGGAGACGTGCGCCGTCGTGTCGGGGAAGACAACGACGTGCGGCTTCGACTTGTAGAGCGTCGCGCCGTCCGTCTCGTAGACCATCATGGAGGTGTCGTCGGAGAGCACTCGATCCGCGCCGACGATTTTCGCCAAGTCGTGCGTGACGGCGTCCACGTCGATCTGGACGCGCTGCGTTGGGGTGTGGTGCGCCACAGAGGTCGTCCTTCACATGGGGTCAATCGTCTTCGTAGATATCGTCTCGTGGACCGATATCAGTGATGACGATTTTTCGTTCTCGGTGCAGAATCACGAAAATGACTCACCATTGTCCGACACGCAACCGACGTTGGTCTTCGCGGTTCGTGAGACGACGAACATCACCGTATCCGTCATCCGCATATCGGCGGAGGGCTTTGAGAATACGATCCCGAACGTCAACCGAAAGCCGTCGGTACTCGCGCCGTGCATGGCTCGTCCATTCGACCTGCAATCGCTCCCAGTTCACGTTTTCGCCAGATCGAGTTGCAGTTCTTTTTCCAGTTCTTCCTGCGGGATTAATCGTCCCATCCGTATATCTTCGTCGGACACGCGCAGGTCTTCCAAATCCTCGTCCGTCAACGGTTCGTCGTCATACGGCGCGTTGTCTGCGGCGACATATGCCGGATGCTGCGATTCGTGAACGAGAAACTCCACGTACCGCCGAACGTTGTGAAGGTCGTATGCGGGCAGTCGATTCACCAACGCGCGGATTTCGTCTCGGAGCCCTGCGTCGCGGGGTGAATCCTTTTTCGTGGGGATTTCAACCGTTAATGCTTCGGCTGTCGTCATCTCTTTTAATTCCATCCCTTCCACTATCCGCGCGCGTCGAACGAATCAGTATACGTCGCCTCGCGGAGCGATCCTACGAATCCGCATGAGCCGCTCCGATTTCTTCCACCAAAACAGCACTCGCCAACCGCCGACGCGCAACCGATGCTCTTCCGGGTCGCGTCCGTGCAACTGAATTACATCGCCTTCGCCCGTTTCAGCAAACAAGTCGATGGCATCGAAAATGCGCCGCTGTAGTGTCGCCGGAAGACGGGCGAGCGTCTTTTCGGCATGACCCGTCCATTCCTGACGAAGTGGGAGCCAATTCACCGCAACCCCAGTCGCCGTTTCACCTCTTCACGAGAGTAGATACGTCCTGCGCGCTCATCTTCGTCCGACTCTTTCAACGCTGCGATATCTTCTTCCGTAAGTGGTTCGTCAACACTTGGGGCATTTTGCAGCGCTTGAATTGCCGGATGTTGGGAGTCGTGAATGAGAAACGCCATGTATCGTCGCACTGAATGGAGATCGTACGACGCCAACAGGTTGACCAATTCGTGGAGTTCACCACGCAGGTTTGCGTCGTAGGCGGTATCCGTTGTCGTGTCGGCTTCCGCCGTAATCACTTCTGCTGTCGTCATCAAACGTTCCCCTTCACATCACTTTCGCTGCCCATTTGCGACAACGACGCGACTCAATATGCGTCGCCTCGAGTCGAGACATACAGCACGGTAATGTGTCACCGAATCTTATCGCGATGAAACACGATTCGCCATTGACCAACCCGCAGTCGGAACTCGTCTGTCTTTCCTTGCATCCGGGCAATATCACCGACTCTTGTCTCCGCGAAACGTTCAACCGCCCTGTGGATTCGATCTCGGACGGATGGGTCCAATCGACTCATCTCGCGTTCGGCACGGTTCGACCATTCAATTCTGGAACCGACCCATTTCATCTTTTGCTCCTTTGGTGTTCAACTGAGGTTGCTGCAATCTCACACTAGGAGCAAAGTATCCGTGTCCGTCCCAATATCGTTCACTTATTCAATAAAAGCCTATTCGTGTTAAGTACACATCACACGTTTGCGCTATTTCCTGCTTAGGGGGTGTCTAAACGACGCTTGATTTCCTCGTTCGAGATGACACGACCTGCGAGCATGTCCGCCCTACCCTCTTCAATAGCGGCTAAATCCTCGTCTGACCATTCCTCATCATCCAACGGCACGTCGTCGAGATCGTCCCTTTCGCTCGAAGCCGATTGAGTTGCAAGAAAACGTAAAAACTGTTTGGCGGCGTACAAATCGCTCTCATTGAGCTCATTGACGAGTTCGAGAACTTCATCGCGCGTCGTTTGTTCGAGCATCGTCATCGTTTCGACCCTCACGTCACTTCCACGACCGTCAACTCCTGCGACAGGTTCGCCATCGACACCCGCTTGGCGACCTCCCGCGCGATCTTCATGAACGGCTCGCGCTGCGCCGAGTCGCTTTGCTTGGACGCGACCGGCACCCCCGAATCGCCGCCCTCGCAGATCGACATGTCGATGGGGATTTCACCCAAGAACGGCACGCCGAGTTTCTCCGCCGCCGCGCGACCGCCGCCCGTGCGAAAAATATCGTACCGTTTGCCCGTATCCGGCGCAATGAAGTAACTCATGTTCTCGACAATGCCCAGAATCGGCGTGTTCGTCTTGCGGAACATCGTCACGCCTTTGCGGGCGTCGGGAAGCGCGACATCCTGCGGCGTCGTCACGACGACGGCTCCCGTCAGCGGGATCGTCTGCGTCATCGTGAGGTGCGCGTCGCCCGTCCCGGGGGGCATGTCCACGATGAGGTAGTCCAACTCGCCCCACGCGACATCTTTTAGAAAATTGACGAGCGCGCTGTGCACCATCGGGCCGCGCCACACCATCGCCTGATCTTGGTCGGGCAGCAGGAACCCGATGGACATCAGTTTGACGCCGTACGCCTCCAGCGGGACGATCTTCCGATCCGCCGACATCTCCGGCTGATGGTTCACGCCCAACATCAGCGGGATCGAGGGCCCATAAATGTCCGCGTCGAGCAGCCCGACGTTCGCGCCGCTTTCCGCCAACGCGACGGCGAGGTTCACCGCGACGGTCGATTTGCCGACGCCGCCTTTGCCGCTCGCGCACGCAATCGTGTTGCGAACGCCCGGCAGCAACGACTGACCCGCCATCTTCTGATCGCGCGCCGTATTCGCCGTCATCTCGATTTCAACCGACTCGACCCCCTCCACCGCGCCGACGGCGTTCTCGCAGTCCGTCCGAATCTTGTCCTTCATCGGACAGGCGGGCGTCGTCAGGACAACGGCAAACTTCACCGTGCTCCCGTCGATGGAGAGGTTCTTAATCATCCCTAGAGTGACGAGGTCGCGCTTGAGGTCGGGGTCTTCGACGGTGCTGAGGGCGCGGAGGATTTGCGACTCCGTCAACCCTCCCGAATCCGACGCGGCATCGTGCGTTCCGTCGGACTTTTTACGTTGGAAAATAGGCATGGTCGGGGGTTCCGTTTCGGTCAGCAGGGGATGTTTTTTGAATCTCTACCTTACACCCTGTAACTCAACGGCGGGCGGATTGTCAATGCAATGCGCGGTTGATCTTCTCGACCAGCGCGTCGATATGGACGAGCTCGCGGTAGGCGTCACGGAGCGTTTCCAAGTAAGGACGACGCTGCGACGCATCAGAGAGCGCGTCCAGTGCCGTCGCCGTCTCGCGGACGGACTCCCACGTCACATCCTGCGCGGCGGACGCGAGTTCCCGCATCTTGTTGAGTTGTTGGAGAAGGTCGGTGCGGTCGTCGCGGGCGAGGGAATCTTGGAGTTCGCGCCGCACGTCCGCCGCCTGTTCCACGATAAATGACAGTTGAGACGGCACGTTGCCCGATTCGACCGCGTCCGCCGACAGTTCCAATTCCAACAGGTGACGCAAGCGTTTAAGGGGATCGGACAGGACGGCGCGGGCGTCTTCGGGGGCGTTGAGAAGCGCGGCATCGTTCAACATGAAGACGCGAGGCAGTCCGTATCGGGCGAAATGATCGTTCGTTGCCATCCTTATCCTTATGTTGCGCCCGTTGACACGCGTCGAACCCGAATGCCCTTATTAAAGGCTTTCGACAACCATCTTCATCCGTTTTTGAACGTCCGCGCCGATTGCCTCAAGCGTCGCGTTCTCGCCGACGGGCGACAGTTGAGCGATTGGGTCCGCCGCGAACACTTCGACGTTGCCGTCCTTCGTCTCTTGAACGACCACGTTGCACGGCAGCAACGCGCCGATGTGTTCTTCCGCTTCCAACGCCTTGTGCGCCAGCGGCGGATTGCACGCGCCGAGTATCCGATAGCGGCGGAACTCGATGTTCAACTTGTCCTTCATCGCCTTCTGCACGTCGATCTCGGTCAGCACGCCGAAGCCCTGCGCTTTGAGCGCCGCCGTCACCTTTTCAATCGCCGCGTCGAATGAAAGATCGACCATCTTGGAGATGTAGTAGCCCATGAGATCGCGCCTTTCGTAGAGGTCGTTTTCCAACACCATAGCCGACGAATCGACTCTAGAAAATGGCAAAGAAATGAGTCGGGCGGGAAACCCCGTTGAGGCTCCCCGCCCTAGTAATCCATCGCGGTCGTGGGGCGGCGTTACACTTGGAAGGAACTGCCGCAGCCGCAGGTCGAACTGACGTTCGGGTTGTCAATCTTGAACCCGGCGCCCATCAGACTTTCGACGTAATCGACCGTCGTGCCGACGAGGTACAGCGCCGACTTCAGATCGACAAAGACTTTCAAGCCTTCCTTGTCGATCACCTTGTCGCCGTCGCGCGCTTCGTCAAAGCCGAGACGGTACTGCATCCCTGAGCAGCCGCCGCCGACGACCTGCACGCGCAGTCCGTACCCTTCGTAGCCTTCGCTTTCCAACAACTCTTTTACTTTGCTCGATGCCGCATCCGTTACCATGATCATCGTCGTTCACACTCCCTAAAATCGTTCAAAACCCATGCGGATCGAAATACGCGCCCCTCGAAAATCCAAGTCTGCATACTCATCATCCACTATAAACGAGCGCTTCGTCAAGTCGTTGGGGGACGAAGTTCCGTACGAAGTTCGGCGAGGATTGCCGCGCACCCGCCGACCTGCCTACAATCGCGTGAATACCGCTCACTCTTTAAGGTCGAAAACAGAAGATTATTAAGAGAGTACATCCATGAACTGGACCGGGAGTGTGTTGCTCGTCCCGTTTGCGATTGGCGCGGTCGGCATGTCGGCGGCGTTCGCGCAAACAACGGCGATTCCCGCCAACGATTTCCTCAACAGCATCGGCGTCAATACGGCGGTGTCGCGGCGGGGCGAGTCGTTGGAGAAGACGATTGAGTGCGCGACCTATCTTGGGATTCGCTTCGTTCGGGTGGGATACGAGAGCCGCATCCCCGTCGAAGACCTGATTGAACTGCACAAACAAACGGGCGTTCGGTCGAGTTACGGGTTGATGAGCGGCGGCACGAATCTGGAAAGGCTGCTCGACGGGGCGCGCCGGTTGGCGGAAGTCGGGGCGTTGGTCGCGCTGGAAGGCAACAACGAGCCGAACAACTGGGGCGTCACCTATCAAGACGAGAAGGGAGGGCGGGAACTCACGTGGCTACCCGTCGCCAAGTTGCAGCGCGACCTCTACGCCGCCGTCAAGAGCGATCCGGTGTTGCGCGATTACCCCGTTTGGAATCTCACCGAAGGAGGGGCGCAGACGGACAACGTCGGGCTTCAATTCCTGACGATCCCCGACGGCGCGGAAACGCTGATGCCGCCCGGCACCCGCTACGCCGACTACGCGAACTGCCACAACTATGTGACGCACCCGTCATGGCGCGGTCTTCACGACAACCAGACGTGGATCGCCGCCGACCCGTCCCCTGAGTGCAAGGTGGATGGGCTGTACGGCAACTACGGCAAAACGTGGCGCAAGAAGTTCGACGGGTACTCGCTCGAAGAACTAACGACGTTGCCGCGCGTGACGACCGAAACGGGCGTCAAGATCGAAGGCGACGTGACGGAGGAGATTCAGGCGTTGTGGTTCTTGAGCCTCTACCTTGACCAGCTCAAGCGAGGTTGGTCGCACACCGCCATGTACATCCTGAGAGACCGATCCGACGAAGGCGGCAACCAGTCGTACGGCTTCTACGCGCCGGACTATACGCCGCGTCTCGCCGCGACCTACCTCCACAACCTGACGACGATTCTGGCGGACGACGCCTCCATCGACACGCCGGGCAGCCTCAACTATTCGATCCCGAATCAACCCGATACCGTTCACGACATGCTGCTCCAAAAGCGCGACGGGACGTTCGCGTTGATTGTGTGGAACGAACGGATCGAAGGGTCGGACGAGGTGAGGGTGGCTCTGGGCGAGACGGTCGCGTCGGTGGCGATCTACGATCCGACGGTGGGAACGGAGTCGGTCGAGTCGGTGGCGAACGCGGATTCCGTCAAGGTGACGTTGAGCGATCATCCCGTCGTTCTTGAGTTCTCAGTCCAATGATGCCGACCGATGTGCGGAACCATACGGCGTCAACCCACCACCTGTCATCGGAGGTTCCGTGCCGAAGCCTGCCCTGAGCGAAGCCGGAGAGACCCTCACGTCGCTTCGCTCCTCAGGGTGACAGGTGGTGGGTTGTCGTTCGAGTGACGACTCGTTGCTAATGGGTTTGGAAGAACTCGATGATCTCGCCGTTGGGTCCCTTGAAGAACGAGATCGTGACGCTCAACGCGCCCAAATCGAGTGAGCGCGGCTCCATCGTGATCTCATACCCCGCCTTACGCACGATCTCCGTCACGCCGAGCGTGTCCGTCGTCGCCAACGCGAAATGGATGACCGGGTCGTTGTCTTTGGCGGCGTCTTTCGGCGACTGCGCCGTCGGTTGAAAGAGCTCCATGTGGCTGCCGTCGCCCATGTCGAGCAGGATGATCTTGCGGTCGGGCGAGCCGAACTCGGCGACGATCTCCATGCCGAGCGTGTCGCGGTACAACTTCAGCGAGGCGTCCCAATCGCGCGTCTGCACGGCGACGTGGTGCATCCCGCACCCGGCGATGACGCCGTTCTTCGTTCCAACGGGCATGTCTCAATGTCTCCTCGTCAAATGATGGCGGCGTTTTTTCTCTCGATCAGAACGGCATCCTACCGTACGACGAGCGGGAAGGGAAACGCCTCGCCTCACCCGAAGCGCCAACGCATATCCGTTGCGTGCCGAGACGCACGCTGCCTGTCCTGCCCCCCTTGAACATTACGCCCAAAAAGCCGTTAATATGGGCTAACGTCTCCGCGCGGGAAACCGGACTCGAGTCGACGGACCGACGCAATCGGGGTATTACAAGGGTTGATTTGCCCTCCTGATCGCGGTTCTTCATTGAAAGGTCAGGGACATGCGGTTATCCGTTGCAGGGGCGTTTCGCCTTGTACTAGGTCTTCTTTTTTTCTCGGCTGCGTTCGCCTCCGCGATCACCTGGGACGGCAGCGCCGGTGACGGTAGTTGGCATACTGCCTCGAACTGGGATTTGAACCGCGTTCCCACCGGCGGCGACACCGTTGTTATCAGTGATGGAACCGGCGCGCAAGTTTCGATTACGTACAACAACGGCGCGAGCATCTCTCTCGGACAGATCACGAACTCCGAGAACCTCATCCTCTCTAGCGGTTCGATTTCGACCGGAAACAACTACATTCTGGGCAACGCGGGCAAAATCACGATTGCAGGCGGATCGTTGTCCGTAAATCAACAGGTCGAGATACATAACGCGATTCTCATGACCTCCGGTTCGCTGACTACCGGAAACGGGACGCAACTGTTAGGAGCCGTGACGATACAGGGCGGCTCCGTCTCGATGCAGAACGGTGCGGAGATCACCAGTTTCACCCTTGAGAGCGGCAGTATCAGCCTGAACCAGAATGCAGATTTCGAAACGTTCATCGTCTCCTCCGGCAGCGTCAGTATTGGCGGCAATGCGCTGATAACGAATCTTCAGGTGACGGGCGGCAGCCTATCGTTCTCCAGCGGCACGACGATCACGAACGCGACGATCAGCGGGGGCACGGTCGCGTTCGACAACTCCAGTACCTCGATCACAAACCTAACCGTCTCCGGCACGGCGGAAATATCAGGCATCGGCGTCGTCGCGTATCGCAACGCGACGATTGCGGCGACCGCTTCCTCCATCGCGGAAGACGGCGGCTCGACGACCTACACCGTCACCCTACGCGACTCCAACGGAAACGCCGCCACCTATACCGCCGCCGTGACGATCACGCTCGGCTTCTCCGGCACGGCGACAAGCGCGACGGACTACACGATCACCGGATCGTCCTACAACGCCGCGACAAACGTGTTGACGATCCCGCAGGGAAGCACGTCCGCGTCCGTCACGATCACGGGCAACTCCGACGTGCTCCACGAAGGCAGCGAAACCGCCGTTGTGACGCTCGCTTCCATCGTGAACGGCTCCATCGGCGACCCGTACGCCGCGACCGTCACCGTGACGGACAACGACGCCGCGCCGACCGTCACGTTTTCCGCCGCGACTCAGACCGTAGACGTATCGGTCGGA